>NZ_JAYFFC010000001.1:0-137505 GCF_034863245.1 Mycoplasma sp. 2248 | reverse complement strand
TCTCCTATACAAAAAACACGAAATATGGATTGTCCATATTTCGTGTCCCAGTTTACTTTTAGGAGGTTTTTCTAATTAAGGTATTTTGTAGATTACAGCATCATCTTGATGAAGTTTTTCAATTTTGCGAGTTTTAATAAGTAATTCAATAGCTTCATCAAATTTAGCTTTAATCTTTTCACCAGCATTTTTAAACCCTAGAAATTCAAGGTAAAGCTTAAATAAACGATTATGATCAACTAAAGTAATGTCTTTAATTAATTTATAAAGCATTTGAGCTACTTCTAAGTAAGAAATCTGTGCAATAGTAAATTTAGTTCAATCAATATTATATCTACGATCTTTAAAGAAAATGCTGTTAAAATCAAAGAAGAAGAAATCTTCATAATCACGGTTAATTTTACGAGCATTATATTTATCATTTAAATAACGATCAACAGAAGTTTTTTTGTAATTTAAAATGTTTGAAATTGTGCTGCTTTTTACTGGTTGAAGGTACTCAACTAATTTATCAACCAAATTAGCATTAAATGTTTGATATAAAATATTTTTTCCATTTTCAAGGACTAAACGATAAATAATTTCTTTATTTGTGAGCATTTTAGGAAAAATGTCAACATTATTATTTTCGATTTTAGTTTGATATTTTGCAATTTTTGGTTCGATTTTTTCTTCATTCGAAACTTGGTAATGCACTTCAGGAGCAGGTTGATTATTTTCGAATCTTAAAATTGCATCATGAAGTTTTTTAGTTTCGTCTTTTTTGTTTCTAAATCAATTAGATGCCCAAATACGGTAAACATTTCATCCTTTTGATTCTAAAACTTTCTTACGTACATATTCTCTATCTTTAGTTGATTTTGAGTATTTATAGCTATCTCCATCACATTCGATAGCGCAAATAAATTTATTAGGATCTTTTTTACCAAATACCCCAATATCAATTTTGAAGTTTGAAACACCTACTTTAATTTTGGTTTCAAATCCTCAAGAATTAATAAGTTCACTAAGTTCTTTTACAAATGAAATTTTAAATTCTTTGCTTTTTTCATCTGATGAAGAAAAATCATTTTGAATGTGTTTGTTTTTAGCAAAATTTAAGTAATCTTTGAAGAATAATCATCCTCTTGGGTTGGAAGCATTTGAAACATCAATATCTTCAGGGTTAACAGAAGTGATTAAAATTGATCCGACCTTTGCTCTGGTAAAGCAAACATTTAACCTTCTATAACCACCTTTTAAGCTAACTGCACCAATATTTCTTGCTATAGTTCCTCTTTCGTTTGGACCAATTACGGAGCTGATGATAATAAAGTCTCTTTCGTCTCCTTGAACATTTTCGATGTTTTTAACAAATAGTTTTTCCTTAGCGTTAAATACTAATCTATCTAAAAATTCAGGGTTTTCATTTAAATAAACATTAATTTTTTTCTCAATAAGGGATTGTTGTTGACTGTTAAAAGCAATAATTCCAACTGAATTGGCATTAGGATTACTTCTTAAAAGATCATCTAAAACTTCGATAACTTTTTGAGCTTCTTTTTCATTTTTAGAATTTGTATAAATTCCATCATTGATTTTTACAAGAGTAATTCCTTGGTATTTTTTAGGCAAGGTATCATTCGGGAAAGCAATAAGCTTATCTTGATAAATTTCTTTATTTGAAGGAAGAATTAATTCATCAAATTTAGAACGGTAGTGTCATTCAAGTGAAAGATCGAATCATTTGGTAGAAACAAAGTCTAAAATTGACTCATAATCTCTACTTGAGCTTTCGTATTCTAATTCTTTTTCTTCATCTTGTTCATTTTCATCATTATCTATTGATTTATTGAAGAAGTTAGTAGGTGGAAGTTGCTCGCGATCACCAACTAAAATAGCTTGTTTACCTCTTAAAATCGAAGAAATAGCAGTTTCTACTTTAATTTGAGATGCCTCATCGAAAATAACTAAATCAAATTTCTTGTCATTGTTTTTGAAAAAGGCAGCAACAGAAAGTGGAGACATCATTAAAATTGGTTTTAAGTTGTAAATTAAATTTGGCATCTTCTCAAACATTTGTTTGATTGAAGAAAGTCTAGTTTTTTTATTAATTTCCTTTTTAAGGAACTGGAATTCGACGTTATTTTCGTAAATTGAACCACTAGAAGGTAATTTTTCAAGTAAATTATCATTAATTAATTCAGAAGCAAGTTCTTTAATTCTTTCGAAATTCTCTCTAAATTGATTTTGGATGTAATTTAAATCTGGAATTTCATTATTTAATTTATAGAACTCATTTTTAAGGATTAAATGGTAAATTGACTTGTTAAATAAATCGATAAGCGAGCTATGATTTAAATTAGTAATATGTACACGTTTAAGGAATTGATCAATTTCGCTTTGAGCAATTTCTTTACGTAATTGGTTGTATTCAATATATGTATCAATGTTGTCGATATTGTTAAATTGGACACTAATTTTGGACATAAATGTAGAAACGTTAATTGGTGATTCATAAATAAAGTAATTTTGAAGCTCTAATAATAAGTTGAAAAGTTTTTCATCTCTAGTTCCATTTAAGTCCATTGAATTAGATAAGTAGCTATCTAATTTATTAATTAAAGCATCTACATTAGTTTGGAAAAGAACAAATTGATCCATTCCTCATTCATTGTGCAAGGTAATAAATTTATTAAATGAATTAATCACTTTGTAAGCTTTTTCAGCAATAATTTTGAATTCTTTTTTATTTTTTAAAAGTGAAATTATTTTTTTCTTAGTTTGACCCAGTTTTCCAAAGCAGAATCATTTTTTAAACCCTTCGTTTTCATAAAAATAATTAAATTCTTCTAAGTTAAATTTCAATAAACTTGAAGGATCGGTGAATTTTCCTAAAATATCTTGATTATCAATAAAGATTTTTACATTTTCAGAAATAGTTTTTAAAAACGCTAAGTTATTTGGGCTATTAATTTGAAAGTAATTTGGATTTTTATGATAAATTTTTTGCTCAAATAAGAAAGTGTTAAGCAATTTTTCTAAGTATGTCTCTGAGTAAGTTTTAGTTACTTCAAGAAACTCAGATATTAAGTTTTTAAATTTAATTTGTTCAACTGGCATGAGTTCTGTGATTTTTAAGTTGTTAAAAATAGTGTAGTCATAACCAATTTTCACAAGCTTTTCAAGGTGATTTAATTGCTCGAGAATTTTTTGGTAGCTAGCATTTTCAAGAAGAGAAAAATCATAATTTCAAGGTCATTCAATTATTGGAGTTTCTTTTAATAAAATGTAGTAATTTAAAATGTCATACAAAGTTTTTTCTTCTCAAAGAAAGTAACTAATTTTCTTAAAGTAATAATTAAGCTTTTTAAGGTTGTCTTTGTAATTTTCTTTTTGTTTATCTGTATATCTTTGCGAAACTACTTTTTGATTTTTCTCTCTCAATGTAAGGTTGTCGCTTAATTGTTGTAAGAATTCTTTTTTATTTGTTTTTTCAATTGAATGAAGCCTTGCAACTAAGTTAGCTAAGTTTAATTCTTCCAATTTGTTGTATACAACATCAAGAGCAGCTTTTTTCTCAGCTACGAAAAGCACAGATTTACCACGAGAAATAAACTCGGTTAAAATATTAACAATAGTTTGACTTTTACCAGTTCCTGGAGGACCTTGAAGCACGAAACTTTTACCTTTTAACGCAATGTGAATAGCTTTTTCTTGTGAGCTATCACTTTCAAGAAGATGGTAATATCCATCTTCACCAATTTTAAGGTCTAATTCTTCTTTTGAAACTTCAACTGGTGACATATCAAGTTTTTCATCATCAAAAAGTGAAGTGACAAGATGATCTTGAATTATTTTTTCTTCATTTGTTTCTAAGTCTTTATAAATGAAAATGTTTGAGAATTGGAATAAACTAATTCAAATTTCTCTTTTAATAGTATAGGTAGGAAGTTTTTCTTTCACAAAAGCAAAGTACTTTTCAATTCTTTCATTAATTGATTCTTCAGAGTCAAATTCATAACTTAAATCTACTCCTTTTTCAAAAAGGATTTTTTGAATTAAACTATCATTAAGCATTAAATCACTATCTTTAAGCGATACAAAGCAATCTTTGTTTTTGTTTTTATCAAATTTAACAGGGATAAAAACAAGTGGAGAATCAATAAGTTTATCATCTTCTTGATCTGGCTTTCACGAAAGCATACCAACTGTTAAATATGAAATATCAATTGAGTATTCAGTGTTAAAAAGCTCTTGCTTTTTATACATTGAAGAAAAAGTTAGATTTAAATCGCTTTTTGTTAAATCAACATCAATTGTGGTTCCTTTGCTACCTGCAGTAGATTGAATGTTATCTATTTCAAGAAGATTATCAAAAGTTTCAATTCAATTTTTTTCTTGTTTTCGAGTTGGATTTAATTTAAGTTTTTTATCATCAAAAAGCACGTCTAAAATTAAATTTAAATCTTCATATTTAAATTCAATTCCTTGTTTATTACCTTTAAAATTTAAAGCTTTATTTCTAAGGGTTAAGTCTAATAAATTAGCCTTTCATTCCTTTACATTTTCTTTAATTTTTTTTACCGTAGTTATCATTTTTTACCTCTTAAAAAATTATAAACTATACCGATAAAATGAATAAAAAGAAAATAAATTTTAGTTGATAAACATTTTATTATAATTTATTCTATGCCAGACTTTCCGAAGTTACAGTAGTGAGAAAATCGCTACAAAATCTTATTGAAAATAAAAAAATTATTAAAGTAGAAGTAGTTAAAGATAAATTTATTAAAAACGCTACTGAAGAAGAATTTAAGAAGTTTCTTGCAGGTAAAAAATATTATCAATATTGACAATATTGGTAAGTTTATTGTATTTTCTTTCGATGATAATTTAAGAATGATTTCATATTTAAGAATGAAAGGAAAATATTACATTCGAGATTTAAAATGGTTGAAAATCGATACTACAAGAATGATTATATTTACTTTTTCCTAAGTTTTAAAAGTGTAAAACTTAGGAGGGGTTTTTGTACCTTTAGATCAAACTGTAGATTCAGTTGTCAGAATTATTAATGGTGAATTTATTGATGTAAATCCAGAAAAATTTGCTTACAGCGGTTCAGTAAATGAACTTAGAAAATAATCAAATTTGCAAGCCATTTTAGCTTGCTTTTTTGTTGATTTTAATCAAAAATTTATTTCATTTTTTTAGTGATATAAGAGTAGTAATTTAGTATATTTAAAAGTAATAAAAAGGATAAACATATGACTACTAAAACTTCAAAAAGAAATAAAAAGATTATTATACTTTTAGCATCTGTAGGAGTACTGGGAGCAGTAACTGCACCTGCTGTATATTTTGGTCTAAAATACGCAAATAAAACTCAAGAAACTGCAGAAGTGACATTCGTAAATGCTTATACCCGGGATAAAAAACTTGAAATTTTCAAGAATATTGCAAGTAAAATTAAAGGTAAATGAGAAATCACTAATCCTGATCCAGAAAACTACGTTTTATTAAACAAATACGGGGAAACGGTTGACAAGTTGATAAGGGATGAAGCTCCGACATCAACTGAATTTATTGAAATATGACCTAAAAATTATGATGTCCAAGTTTCAATAGCAAGAAATGAATTCGATCATGACTGACAAGATATTAAAGATTTTAAGATTTCAGTTAACTATCAATATGATGGAATTAAAATTTTTGAACTTGTTACAAACCAATTACCTAATGATGTGAAAATCGAATCAATTTCAGGAATTACACGATGATCTCCAGTCATTTACTTAAAACTCTCTAAAAGAAGAAAAACTATAACAATTTACTTTAATGATTCACATGGTGTTATCAAAAAAAGAGAGGAAAGAATTCCTGTTGAAGAAAATTCAATTGTTATAAGTTCGGATTTAGTTCCTAATGATTATGTTCTAGTTGATTCAAACAAACAAATCTTAGATAGTGTTACAGTGAATGAAATTACAAATAATACTATTAACTTAACTGTGCTCCCTAAAAACTATGAAGTTAGAGTTCATATTGATCAAAATAACTCTCATAGAGATGATATTTCTGACTTTAATATTTTAGTTAACTATCAAGATGATGAAACCAGGGTTAAAGAATTAATAGAGCAACATCTTCCTGTAGATGTCAAAGTTAGTTCAATTAGTGATGTTGAACCTTGAGTCGAGATATTTAACGTTAATATCGTTGAAAACAGAAAAACTGTAACAATTAATTTTGTCGATGCTAATGGTTCTGTTATTGGTACAACAACACAAAGAATAAATATGAATGAGAATCAATTAACTGTCTACAGCAATATGATTCCTGATTCTTATGTTTTAGTTAATTCGAATAAAGAAGTAATTGAAAGTGAAGTCATATACCAAATAGTAGATAATTCAGTTAATGTTTTAGTTCTTCCTAAAAACTATAATGCACAAGTTAAAATAGTCAACAATGAGTCACATAAACAAGATATTCAAGATTTTGAAATTCAAGTTAATTATCGAGATGATGAAGCAAAAATTAGTGAACTTATTAAACAAAAATTACCAAGTGACGTTAAAGTTTCATCAATTTCAGGTGTAACTCCTTGAACTTCAGAAATTCAAATTGAAATTCTCGAAAATAGAAAAACAATAACAATTAACTTTAAAGACTTAGATAATAATTTAGTTTCATCAACGACTCAAAAAATAAATATGGATGAAACTTCAATTACAGTTTCAAATTTATTAATTCCAGATGGTTATGTATTAACAAATTCAAATAAACAAGTTGTAGATAACATAACAATAAATCAAATTGAAAATGATACTGTTGATGTTAAGGTTTTACCTCAAAACTATAGTGTGCAAGTTGTGATAGCTAATAATGAATCACATAGACAAGATATTAATAACTTTAGTATTGATGTTAATTATCAAGACGATGAAACAAAAATTAAAGACCTTATTACTCAACAATTACCTACAGATGTAAAAATTAAATCAGTTTCAGGAATTGAAGCTTGAGCTACATCAATAAATCTTGATATTGTTGAAAATAGAAAGACAATAACAATTAATTTCAAAGATTTAGATAATAATTTAGTTTCATTAACTACTCAAAAACTTAATATGGATGAAAACTCAATTACTATTGAAAGTAGTTTAGTTCCTAATTCATATGTCTTAATTGATTCAAATAAAGATGTTATTCAATCAATAACAATTAATGAAATTCAAAATAACGAAGTTAATGTAGTGGTAGCTCCACAAAGTTATACGGTTTTAATTAATATTGTTAAAAACAATACAAGTGATCAAATTGATAATTTTGATGTTCAAGCTACTGCGCAAGATATAAAAGATAATTTAATTGAGTTAATTAGAAATCGATTAGATCCTAAATACTTATTTGAATTAAGTAGTGAGTGAAATAAATTTGAAAAAGTTGCAAACATAATTGTCAATGCTGCTCAACCTGCTGAAAGTAAAGATGATTATGTTGCAAACATAAGAGAAAATTTAAATTCATTAAATAAAGTAAAAGAAAATGAATCATTATTTGGTTCAGATCAAATTACAAACTTTGATTTATCTACTTTGGATGATTATGAAAATAAATCATTAGATGAATTAAAAACTCTAAAAAATGAAGTTGAAAATGTCCTTAATGTTGCTAATACAATTGCAACAGAAAAAGTTAATAATGCATTTGAACAAATAGTTCAAATCTCTAACAATCCAGATAATTCTAAATACTACTTAAAAGACTTTTTAGCTGATAAAGAAAACTTATCGTACAAATTTGAAAACGAGACAGATAAGGTTGAATTCTTTATTTCTAGATTAGAACAAATTAATCAAATTAAAGCTAATATTGATGAAAGAATCGACAAAGGTAATTTACTAAATTACTTAAAAACAAACGTGGAATATGCAACATATTTAGTATTAAATTGTCTAAATAATGCTGATGATGGATACGCAGATTATGTAATTGGACCTAGAAAACTTTTTGAAGGAACGTTTAAATTGTTATCTAGAGATAACACATCTAAATATCAAACTCTTTCAATTCGTGATTTAAAACCTTTATTTGATACAGGTTTAATCACACTTCAATATAAAACTCATTTAAGAGGGCGCAATAATGATCCTTACATTAGATTAGATAAAAGTTCAATTGACTATGATAATGAAGTTGTTACATTTGAATATAATCACGATGATAATGAAGAGAGGCTTCTTAGATTGCAAATATTAAATAATCAAGGAAACTATCCTTATTTAGCAACAACATTTGTTAAAGAAGATAAAAGTCAAATAGCAAACTATTGAGTTAAAACAGGTGTAGTCCCTGATTTAACACCTGCTGCTTCAACTGTTGTTCCTAATTCACTTGATGATTATTGATTATTTCCTAGAAAATATGAAATCAAATATAAGGAAAGATTTTTCCAAGATGGAACAACTAATGTGAATAAAAACCAATTAAACAATATAATTAACAGTTATGCAAATGGTGCTTGAAATTACAAGATTTCTGATGGTACAGCATTTAATTATCAAAATGCTTTATGAGTAGCATTGCTTCAAGCATTTGTTAAAACGAACATAACAAGTGATAAGTTTAATATTGATAAAAACACATCAATCTTCACAAGAACATTCACAGAAGATAACTCGTTTACATTCGTTTTAAATGCAACTGCATCTAAAAACTCTTCAACAAGAGATTTTGCAAACATCGGTGGAGCATTCTTTGAACAACTCATTGACTCATCATCAGCAAGACACATTGATTTTGTAGCCGGAGACAAAATTAGGCTTGAATTTGATTTAGACAATTCTCGTTCTTGACATCCAAGTATTCCAGGAAATACATTACCAACAGTTATTTCAAATAATTTAGGTGACTTTTCAAAAACTGCAAAAGTTTACAATTTTTATGGTCACTTCCCAATTAATGCAAGTTACTATGGAGATTTAAGACTTAAACTTTATGTAAATGATAATCTCATTTGAAATGCTTCTACATTAGACGGAACACAAAGTCACATCCTTCCAATCTTTGTATTAAATAAATGAGATATTCCAGAATCAGACAAAAAATACGTTTTAGTCTATACAGCTGGTTCAAAAGTAGCAATAGGATAATTGGGTATATAAAATAACCAACTTCATTAAGAAGTTATAATATTCTCTTTTTATGATTCAATCGCAGGCTTTTGCTTGTGATTTTTTTGCAAGAAAAAAGAAAAAACATATCAAAAATATGGTTTTGGTTCGGGTTGTTAAACTTTTATCTAGTAGTATTTTGGATATAAAAATCACAAGCGTAAAAGCTTGTGAAAGTATGAATAGTTATAGTTTTGTTTCATCATTTTCTAGATACATTTTAGTGAATAATTCGATGTATTGATTTGTTTTTTCATCAATATTCTTAAGTGACTTATGTATGTTTTCATTAACTGACTCTTTTGAGTTATTTTTATCAACTTGATTAATTCATTTTGTTGTTCATTCAGAGCTATTTAAAATGCATTTACCATTATCATCTATATAACCGTGTTCTGTGTAATTATTGTCATTTTGTGATCTATAAGTTATATTTGCATCATTACTTTTTTTCCTATTTTCACTCTCTTCTAGTAATGATAAATTACCCATCTTAAAAACATAAGCTTTAACTTCATCTCATTTTGTAGCTTCTAATTTATTTTGAATTTTAGATTCCTTTGCTATATTGTGATCTAAATCGCAAGAATCTAAAAATCGATTTCAATCAAGAGATTGATTCAATTTCATATTAGGAAACATTGACATATTGTTTTTTAAATAGTAATTAACTCTTGCGAGAAAAATTTTAATGTATATATTTTTGCTATTACCGCTATCATCTGTGCTTGAAAATTTGCTATGTATGATTGATTTCAAGTTATTCAATCTAATATCGTCTATATTAAAGAATTTGTTATTTCTAATAACATTTTTAAATCTCTTAGAATAATCTATATTTTCTGCTTTATTTGAATTTATGTTAAGAAGAATTAATTTGAACGTTTCAGTCATTGATTGCCCCTTGAAATCAAGCAATTTTCAAACTAAAATAGCTTTTTCTAAATATATAAGATAATTTCTTATTATATTTTCCTTGATTATGTTATCATATTTGTCATCATTTTTTCTAGGGCAAAAGTAATTATTGTTTTCTAGAATATCTCAAAGTATTGATTTTGTAACATCCAATTTACAAATTCTCAACATAAATTTAAATAGTGAATTTTCTTCTTTAAATCTTGTTAATTCTTTAACGTTTTGGAAGTATGGTAATGTCCTATTTTCTTCAGGTAATGTTAAGTAGATAAAAATTGCAAAGTATTTATAAAATGATTGAAGAACTTTTTCAATATTATTTTTTGAATGACATAGATAATCAAATACAAATTGAAGCTTTTGTTGATTGATTCTATCCTTTTTATTATTATTTTTATGAATTAATTCAATCTTTTCGGCATTATCATCAAAATAACTACATTTTTGGTTAGATTTAATGTGACAACGGTTGTTTTCACATTTTGAACTTCTAAGATTTACAATTCTAAAGTATATATGTTCAGTAAAATCGTTAAAATGATCATTGAATTTATCTATTTTCTTATTATCTTTGTCTTCTGATTTCGTAGGAATATATTTGTCAAAAAGTTTTTTTCTTATATCCTCGATTACAACAGACTCATCTTTAAATTCATTCGTAAGAAATGAAGAATCTTTAGATTTCAAGTCTATGATTTTGTAATAAACAAAGTTTATAAATAATTCGAAATTAGTTAATTGCACACCTGTAGAGTTAAGTGTTTCAAATAACTCTTCGGGATTGATTTCATCAACAATAGTGACTGTAAGATATGAGCTATCTAAAAATCTGGTTGCAAAATCATTAAGCTTAGATAAATTTAAATCACCATGAATATCAAGTGCATAACCTATAATGTAATTCTCGATTTCTCCAAAAATGTTATCATCAACCTTGTTGATTAGTTGCCCTATATTCTTCAAATGTTCATAATTGTTTGAATTTTCATAAACAGATAAATGAGGTTTGTTACGATGATATTTAATCAAATTATGTGCGTGTCAAAATATGAATGACAATCCTTTGTATTTATTTAGCACTTCATTCAATTGCTCGCTTCATTCGTTTTCTGGACGTGATGGATCAATTTTGAAATATATTTGACCCATTGTTACTTTTCATAAACATAAAACAATAATTGAAATAGTTAATGTTCTTTGCTGACCATCCAAAAGTGAGTATTTGTTATCTTGGAGTTTATAGAAAATAACGTTGTTTAAATAGTAATTTTTATTTGAGTGAGTACTGAATAATCTATCAAGTAGCTCTTTAATATTATCAAATTTTCAAACATACTCTCTTTGATAAGGAGGTAATTCAAATTTTATTGTTTCGCGAAGCATTTGAACATAATCTCTTATTGATGCTAATTTTGAATAAGAGGTTTTTAATTGTTGAGTTTCATTATTTATAACTATATTTTGAATTTTCTCTACTAAGGATGCATCGATTTTTTCGATTAATGTATCTAAACATTCTTTATTTTCATTAATTTTAGCTTCATTTTGTTTAATCTCGCAAATGAATTGAGTATATGGAAAGTCGAATTCAATTGATGGGCTTTTATCAATATTTGAAATAAAGTTTTTTAATGCATTAAAAAGTTCATTTGACTCATTTTCTGAAAGAAACTCTGAGTAATTAGGTATATAAAAATAATAAAGTCTATTATCAAATTTTTTATTTTCGTAATCCGAATTAACAAATTTCATATATTGATATTGTGAGAATACAAAAGAAAGTCAAAAGCTTTGTTCTGAATTATCAAAATCGACAAATTCAGTTTCCATAAGTTCGTTTTGGATAAATTCATTTAGTATCTTAAGTGAAATTTTATAAAGTTCAGTGATTTTATCTTTAAGTTTTTTAAAATCTAAAGTGACTTCATAATATTTTGATGTACTATTTAATGATTTATTAATATTAAATTCTTTTTTGAAAAGAAAATATACAATTCTTAAATATTGGTCAATTGTACTATTAGAGACATTTGATGATTTACTTTTTGATCTGTACAATGTAAATTCAATATCATTAACATTTATTTCGTTTCTTTCAGGATATATTTTAAAGATTAATTTGTTTTTACCTATACTTTCATAATCTAACTTATTCCAAATCTCATTAACGTTGTCTTTTAATTGATCAAGATAGCGAGTCATTGCTGTACCAATTTTTCAGAATTTAACTTTAATTTTATCTTCCATCATGACCTTCTTTTTTATCTTTATCAATGTATTCAACAACTTGATTAACCATATCAATTATTAATTGATGTGGGATTTTGCTTCTTTGAGCATAAGAACCGTGTGACATATGTTTGCTTTTTTCAGCTCTCTTTTCTGACTTAGAAATTAAATGTAATTTAATGTTTGATTTAAATATTGTGGGTTTTAAAGAGAATCTACTATCATATGCTGAATAAGTTGATTTATTTTCAAAACCCATAAAATCTCAGTGATTTTTTTGAAACTCTCAAGTCTTTGATGTAGAAGGGTTTTCGACGACTCAAACTTTTGGTTTGAATGTTCTAATTATTTTTATTGTTCCACCAACAGTTGCTTCACCCAAAATTCTTCCTCTTTCTTTTTGTTCAAAGTATCTTCTTTTAACCGGATGGCAAGTTTTGTTGTATTCATCATAAAATCTTGAATTTTTAACAACTCAGTTTCCATTGTTATCGATTTTTCTAAACATTTTCCCGTTACAATCTGCTCCAGATCAGCTTTCACAAGGTGGAGATGCTAATATTATGTCTGGTGTAGGTAATTGTTTTAATTCAGAAATTAAATTAAAGTTTGTAATAGATAAATCAATTTTATGATAGAAGTATTTATCACTTTCTGGAAATGATATGTCGTTAATTCCGACGCTATGAACTTCTAAATCATATTTTTCGTTTTTTCAATGTTCCTTAATTGCATTTTTATATGAACTTTCTGCATCATCATATAGAGCTCAAATAACTAATTTTTTTACTGCCTTTTCCATAATAAGTTGATTATATATATATATATATATATATCGAAAACATCTTTTACATCTATATATGAATAGAAAAAGTAAAAAATGATATTGAAAATTTATGTATTTTACTTACTTTTATAAAAATCAATGAAATAGAGTTAATGCTTCAAAAGCATAAAAAAAGCAAGCTTCTAGCTTGCGAATTTGTCTTAATTTTCGAATTCAAATTGTGATGTATATAGTTGATGGTAGAAACCTTTTTTATCTAATAGCTCTTTGTGAGTTCCTTTTTCAATAATAAGTCCATTATTAACAACTATAATAACATCAGCATTTTTAATTGTACTTAAACGATGAGCGATAACAAATGTTGTTTTATTTTTCATTAACTCTCACATAGCTTGTTGAACGATTTGTTCTGTTGCTGAATCAATGTTTGAAGTAGCCTCATCTAAAATAAGTAAGTTTTTATTCGAAAGAATTGCTCTAGTCAATGAAAGGAGTTGTCTTTGACCTTGTGATAAGTTAGCACCATTGTTTTCGATCATTGTATCATAACCTTGAGGCATATTCATAATAAAATGATGGGCATGTGTCATTTCAGCAGCTTGAATGATTTGTTCATCAGTTGCATTTGGATTCGTCATTTTAAGGTTATCTTTAATTGATTCATTAAATAAGAATGAATCTTGAAGCACAATTGTCATATGATCTCTTAATTTATCTGTTTTGATGTTTCTAAGTTCATTTCCATCAATTTTAATCGAACCCTTAGTGTAATCATAATATTTAGATAAAAGAGAAATGATTGTAGTTTTACCAGCACCAGTTGGACCAACAATTGCAACAACTTCACCTGGTTTAATATCGAATGAAGCTGCTTTTAGTTGATATTCTAGCTTGTCTGGATTGTATTTGAAATATACATTATCAAATTGAACGTGTCCTTTAATTGAGTTAATATCAATTATTTGATTTGATGTATCAGGTTCAGCAATTTCTAAAAGTTTGAAAATTCTTGATGAAGATGCAATTCCAATTTGTGCATTAAATGCACTTGATAAGATGTTTTGGAAAGGTCCCATAAAGTTTCAGTTAAGCGAAATAAATAAGATAATAAATGCAGGTGTTGCATTTCCGTTTTGGTCAACTCCAAGTCCGATTAAGTTTCAAACAGGTATTTGTTTGAAATAAAAGATTGCAGCAAGACCTGAGATAAGCAAGATAACAAAGTTTGCTATAAGTGTATATCAGATATCAAATGATTTAGCAATTACATCACCTTTGTAAGCACTTTTTCTAATATCATATGTGATTTTTTCAAGTTCACTATAAACGTATGCTTGTCTATCAAATGAGTTAGTTACTTTTGTATTTGTTAACATTTCTTCAACAAAAGCGTTAAGTCTCCCGAATGAGTTTTGCACTTTAACAAAGTAAGGTTGTGATTTTTTAATTAGTAAGAAAACTAATCCAAATAAAATCAGTGTAACAGGTAAAACAATTAATGTAAGAAGTGATGAAACTAACATAAGTACAATAATTGTTATACAAATGTTGAATATACTTGTTACAACTTGCGTCATCATTTGGAATAATGAGTTAGCTGTATTGTTAACATCAACAATTAAAGTTGATATCAAGTCTCCTGTTTTGTTTTTATCATAAAAACTAACAGGCATTTTTAATATCTTTTCAAGCAGTTCTTTTCTAAGTGTTGCACCAGCTTCAAAAGAAAGTTTGATATATAACCTTTGTTCTACATATCTACAAATACCGTACAAGATAAATGTAAGTGTAAGTGCAGATAGCATTAATATAAAGTTGGTTAAATTAAATTTATCAGGGTAAGTTAGTTGTGAATTAAGATAAGGTTCAAAGAAGATTTGTACGATTATTCCAATTAAGAAACTACCAATGATATAGAAAATAGAGTTGAGTAATGAAAATAAAAGAGCAACAAATAATATTTTTTTACTTCTACAAAAGTACGAAAGTAATTGTTTAAGTGTTTTTAAAACTTTAACTTGCTCATTAGCTTGTAAATCTTGAGCTATTTCTTTTTGTTCTTCTCTTAAATCAGACATATTTACTTCTCCTTTCTATTGATCTAATTGGTTAGTTGCTACATCTTTATATCATTGACAAGATTTAAGTAATTGTTCGTGAGTTCCTTGGTCAAGAATTTTTCCATCTTCAAGAACTAAAATATTATCAGCGTGTTTGATTGAGTTAATTTTCTGAGAAATAATAATTGTTGTACAAGAGTAATTTTCTTTAATATTTTTAATAAGTTGCTTTGTGGTTAAGTTATCAAGAGCAGAAGTTGAGTCATCCAAAATTAAGATTTTAGGGTCAATAATTAAACTTCTTGCAATTGAGATTCTTTGCTTTTGACCACCACTTAAGTTTTTACCTTTTTGTTCGACTTTGTGATTTTCTCTATCTTCGAATGTCTGAATAAAGTTTCTTGCACAAGATGCCACAAGAGCTTTTTGTAGTTCTTCATTAGTTGCATTAGGTTTAGCGAATAAAACGTTTGATTTAATTGTTCCTGAATATAAAAGTGCATCTTGGTAAACGATAGCTACATTCTTGTGTAAGTTATGTGTGTTGATGTCTCTTACTTCAATACCATTAATTAAGATATTTCCGTTTTCTTGAGTGTATTTCATATTGTTAACAAGTAAGTTAACAATTGTACTTTTACCTGAACCAGTTGGTCCAATAATTCCTAAAGTTTTGCCACCTGGAATTTTGAAGTTAATGTTTTTAATTGCATAATCTTCGGCTGTGTCAAAGTATTTGAAGTTAACATTTTTAAATTGAACCGAATAATCTGTTACATCATTAGTTTGTGAAATTATTTTTCCATTTGGAACAAATAAATCATCATATTTAGCATCTAAGACTTGAACTATTCTACCTGAACTAATTTTTGCTCTAAACATAGAACCTAAGAATTGTGAGAATAAAATAATTCCACCAGCTATAACAAATTCATATTCGATAAATACATTAATCTTTGCGATAAACTCACCATCAATGTTTGGATTTTGATCTAATTTAACTTTTCCTATTGCGTAAATTAAGACAACAATAAAGTTAACAATTCCAAAGAACGCAGGTGTTCCAATTGCAAAGAATTTAAAAATATTCTTTTCAGTTTTTACTCATTGATTATTAGCGTGATTGAATTTTCTTTTTTGTTGTTCTTGTAAATTATTTGCTTTTATAAATCTAGCACCATTTACAGTTTCGTCAACTTCTTTTGTAATTGCATCAAGATTTTTTCTGTTTTGTTTAAGTTTAGGGTTTACCTTAACGGATATAAATACCATAACAAAAAGAAGTAAAGGTATAACAGCTAAAATTGAGTAAGTGAATTCTAAATCTGTTGCAAAAGCAAATACTAATCCAACAATAATAAATAATGGTGCTTTAACAAGTGATGTTGATGCACCGACTAAGAAATCTCAAAAGACAGCAACATCATCATTGATTCTTGTTATTAAACTTTCGGTTGTTAAATTAGAAATATCTTTAAGACTAAGTTTTTGATATTTAGCAAATAAAGCATTTCTATAAAAGTTAGAAGCTCTCTCGCCAGCTCCGATGATTATCATGGTTGAAGCTATAGCAGTTATTGCTGTAAGTGCAAGTAATACTAAGATTGAAATTAATAAGAATACAAATGCATTAGTTCAGCTTGATGATTCATACAATTGTAAGTTCTTAAAAATTGTAATCGTGTATATTTCTTGATTACCTTTTGTAAGTAAAGGCAAGAATTGACTAAGCACAATTGGCAAAATCATTGTGCAAGCAACATTTAAAATAACAATGATGATACCAATAAAAAATCTCATTTTAATGTTAAATGGCAAAATTTTAAACATCTTATACATAATTTACTCCTTTCATTAATTTATCCTATATATAATGCATACATTATATATATTTTTAATTTTTATATCTTCAATTATTTATATGGGTCAAAAAAGGTATAAAAAAAATGGCGATCACGAGAGGATTCGAACCTCCGACCACAAGCTTAGAAGGCTCGTGCTCTATCCAGCTGAGCTACGCGACCACGCTAAAACTATTTTACATTATTTTTGTCAATTCAAAGAATAAAAATTTAATTTTATTTATCAAATTAAGATCATAAGAAATACAAAATAAATCTAAGTTGTTTTTTCTTATTTTTATATAATGAAACTATGAAAATAATTAAAACAACAAAAGAGAATTTTTCTTATCTAACAACAAGACAAAAAATATCATTCTTTTTAGCAATTGGTATTGTATTTGTTGTCATATTAGCAACGCTAATAAACTGACATTTAACTTCAACAAGAATTTCACAAGAATTAACAAGTTTATCAGATGAAGCTAAATCTGAAATCCTAAATAGATCAAGTATTCACGGTTACAAAATGCTTCAATCATTTTGAAGAGTTAATTTAACATTTACGTGACTTAGTAATACATTTTTAGCAATATCTGCAGTTATATTTGCATTAAAAATGAAAAATCATAAAGCACAACAAACTTTCTTCTTGTCAATTATTTACATTTCAATTACATTCTTAATATATTGAACATTAATCTTTATGCCTGAATTAAAAGAATTTAAACCACTTTACTTTTTTAACACATTCATAATTCACGCAGTGTCACCAATTTTAGGATTTGTGATTTTAATCATAAATCGTAAAGAAATTCAAATTTCAAAGAAAACTGTTTATTTAAGTATTATAACAATGTTAGGTTACTACTTCTTTGCTTTAATCACATTCTTAATGTCAACACCAATTTATGATCAATTTAAAGATGTTGAGCTTAAGAATGGAAATAGATTGACAAAAGAACTTGATATGACTATATATGGTTTCTTAAACTTCCGTGAACCTTTATTTTATAAAGGTGGAAATGTAGCTATTGTGTGTTTATTAAACTTTGTTATTTTTGGAGTCGGATTTGTTTTAACTCCATCAATAGGTTATTTATGAGTGAAAGCATTGAGAATTAAATTTGCAACTAAAACAACCGACAAAGTAGATTGAATTAGATGTTAATAGTATCTTAAACATTACAAATTTATATGTGATGTTTTTATTTTTGAGACTTGCATTAAGTGATAAAAGAAAAAAATATATTAATTTCAATTGTTTTTGATGTATTTTGTGCATTAAGTAAAAAACTAGATTAAAAAAGAAGTGCACCTTATTTTTGGCTCACTTTACAATTCGACAATAATGTATGACTCTTACGCTCTATTTTTGTTTCTCTTTTTTAATATAGTACTATTTCACATAATCACTAATTACTGTGGATATTAGTACAAGTTGTAGTCTAGCATCTTCTTTAGATGTAAGTGTTTTATAGATATAAAATGCATCTTCACTATCTTCATCTATGTCTTCTTTTGTAACTTTATATGAGATATTGTAGAATTTTTGAACTTCTGGTAATGAATCATTACTTCAATAAATTGAAACATCTGTGTCTATATTAATATCTTCTGGGTTAATTTTAGTTGATACATCTACATCTTTTTTTAAATCTAATTGTCGGTATTATCCTTGCTATAAAATCAGCAACTGTTTTTCTTTTTGATGCAAAAATTTGAGCTTTGTTAATTAAGCCATCAATTGTCATAGTAATAGTAGCATCATCTTTGAATTTATATACTGTTGTTTTGTCTATATCGGTAAATGCAAGGTTAAGTCATAAGTATTTTTGTTATTTATAAAATGGTTAAAATTTCATATATAAAACATAGAAAAACTCGCAGCATTCTAATTCAGCAGCAATAATCAGTTGATTTATAGAAAGACAGTGAAACAAAAATAGAGAACATTTTATTGTTCCCAATTTTTGATATTAAATTTATAAATTTTTATATTAATATTGTTTTTTAGCAATGGCTATAATTGAACCGATGAAAGAAAGAAGTAATAAAAGAGGCAGTACACATACACCTATAGTATATAAGATCATCGTAGCTTTATTATATTGAGAGATTCTAACTGCCCCCACAATGCATGTAATAAATAGAGCAAGCCCTAATCCCGAAGTAGGCATAAGACTTATGACGGAAGCAACTATGCTAAGGATTGCTACCGTGTCTCTATCTGTAGTAAATTTGCTTAACATTATGGGAGTTAAAGAAGCCACTATAAAATATATTGAAGCAAACACCGTTGTTAAAATTGATAAAACTAATATTGGAACTGATAAAAATTTCTTTTGCATATCGAAGTAATCCTTTTTATAAAGTTTTCTTAAATCAAAACTTTAGATTTGGAAGGAGTAAAACTAATTTTTTATTATTGAACTACTTAAAAAATTGAACTAAATCACATGCATCTATCTTTAAATTATAATAAGTATTGAATTTAATAATCATACACAAGTGAAAGAAATCACTGATTATTGTATGTTGAAGTAACTTTTCGAAACATTACATTATGCAATTTATAATGAAGTTGTTATTTTTTAATTACTATTATTGTTAGATAGCACTATCATTATAAAAATGAATCAATGAAATATTAACAAAGATAAATGGTAATTTACTGTAAGTAACAAAATGGAAAAATCATGGTATTATTATACATTTAGGATATTATATTTTAATAGTTTTATTCCTCCCACTTCTTATTCTAAAAAAAAAAAAAACGCAAAGAAAAAGTTAAAAAACTTTGATTTAATGTGAAAAAAATGTGAAAATTTACATTTTCTGCGATAAATTACACCAATTTAAATCAATTCCTTAGTTTTTAATTGTGGATTTTTTAACTTTGAAAACAGTCAAATTAAAAAATAGAGAACTTTTGTATTATTCTCTATTTTCTTATTTGATTTTATAAATTTAATATTAGTATAATTTTTTGTAAATAGCCATACTTGCTGCAATTAAAGTACAAATTGGGACGAAAAATCCAACGATATATAAAACCATAATTGTTTTATTTTCACTATTAATTCTAACAGCAGCAACGATTTGCATAATAAATAGAGCTAAACTCATTCCACTTACTAAAAGGTAAACAAGAGCCATACCTATAACAAAACCAACTCCAGCACCGGTTAATGCTCCTGCTACAGCTAATATGCTTAAAATAAAGATTAAAATTCAATCTAAAATTCATAATACTAATATAGGTACTGATAAAAATTTCTTTTGCATATTTATTTTTAATCCTTTTGTGTAATTTTTAAATTTAAATATTAACATCTAGAAAGAATGAAATTATTTTAGCTCAATTAATTACTTGTGAAACTTAGAAAAATATTTATATTCAATTAGTTGAGATTAACTTTAATAATTAATAATTGATAGATTAATTAATTAGATGGGTGTTTAATGAAAATCATTTTTTAAATCTAAACAAAATGAATAATTGAGTTGTGGAGAATGGAATGTTATATTCTTGTGTATTTTTCGGTCTTATGAACTAAATAATTTCACCCTTTCTAACCCTTATTCTAAAAAAAAAAAAAAAATGGAAAGAAAAACATAAAAAACTGCAATTTAGTGTGAAAAATTTACACATTTAGTTGTAATTTAGATAACTTTTGAAATAAAAAAACATCAAGCATAAGCTTGATGAGTTGAATAAATACTATACTAATTTGTCGAAAATATCTTCACCTGTTTCAGTAACAATATCAACACCAAAGTTTCTAGCAACAATGTTTCCTGTTGTTCCTAATCCTTCAAGAACTGGTAACACTTTTGGTGATTTGAATGATTTAGAGTAAACTGTAAGTGGTAAGTATTCTCTTGTGTGGTTGAATCCAGGGTAAAGAGGGTCGTTTCCGTGGTCACTTGTCATGATTAATAAATCATCTTCTTTAAGAACGTTGATTAATTTTCCTAATTTAACGTCTAAGTCGGCAATATTTTGCGCGTATCCACGAACATTTCTTCTGTGTCCAAAGTGTGAGTCGAATTGAACTAAGTTTGTGAAGATAAATTGATTTTCTCCATCTTGCATAGCTAATTCAATTGTAGCATCCATTCCTTTTTCATCTGAACCAGATGGAATGTGTCTTGAGATACCTTGTCCAACGAAAATGTCGTTAATTTTACCGATAGAAATAACTTCAACACCTGCTTTTTGTAATTCGTTTAAAATCATTTCACGTGGTTGGTTTGCGTAGTCATGTCTATTAAATGTTCTTGTGTAGTTTCCTTCTTCTCCAATGTATGGACGAGCAATAATTCTACCTACGTTTCATTCTGGACGTGATGAACAAATTTCACGTGCAGCTTTTGCATATTTGTATAAGTTATCTAAACCTGTTCATTCTTCATGAGCACAAATTTGAAGAACTGAGTCATTTGATGTATAAACAATGATTGCTCCACGTTCTTTTTCTTCATGTGCTAATTCATTAATAATATCTGTTCCTGATGCAGCTTTGTTTCCGACAATTGGACGTCCATCAAATGCTTTTGATAATTCGTCGATTAATTCTTGTGGGAATCCGTTTTCTGCAAATGTAGGAAATGGAACTAATGTTTTAATTCCCATCATTTCTCAGTGTCCTGCTAATGTATCTTTAGCATTTGAAACTTCTTGGATTTTAGCAACATAACCCATTTGGTTTTTTTGTCTGTAGTCACCGTTTAAGTCTGTAATGTTTCCGATACCTAATTTTCTTCAAGTGTCAATTTTAAATTCATCAACCATTGATGCAGATCTAATTGAGTTTGCACCATCATCTCCAAAACGTTTTTGATCTTTATCTGGTCCTATTCCTAAACCATCTGTAACAATCATAAAAACACGTTTAAATTTAGCCATATTTAATCTCCTTATATAAAAAACTGTAATAATGAAATATGCTTATATTTTATTCCTTTTTTAATTTTATTTATCTAATTTATTTTACTTAAATCATATTTTTAATATTAGCAATCAAAACTTTAATTTATTTAAATTAAATTTCAAATAATATACAATTTAAAATTATGTTAAAAAAGAGAAATAAATTATTTTTATCATTATTAGCAACCCCAGTTGTTGCTTTTCCTATTGTTGCATCAGTTTCTTGTGGTTCAGTAGATGACTTTGAAAATCAAGTTTCTAGATTTGATAAACTTGCAAAATATCTTGAAAATAAAGTAAAGAATGAAAACCAAACTGAGTTATTCTACTTACTAAAAGCTGTGCAAAATGCAAATGATTCATATAAAGTTGTCAAAGAAAGATTGGCTAAAAAAAGAGATGAGGGTGAAACGTTTGCTGCTATTGAATATGAAAAATGAACAGCTACAATTAAAGCTAAAATTAATCAAATTAACGTACAAGCAGATCTTTTTAGAAAGCAACCAACTTCAGCAAGATCTGATGAATTTCCTGTTCTAGGACTTTATTTATATATTTATGGTATAAATCCAAGAGAATGAAACTATGTTACTGAAGTTAGTGATTTAATAAATGAATATGTAAATACAAATATTGAAGGTTCAAAAGCGACAGAGTTAATTAATAACATTGCAAATAACCTTTATGTTGTTTCTAAATTTTTAAATAATCAAGAGAACATTGATGCAGTTTTTGCTAATAATCCTGAAAACAAAGCTCAATTTGATCGAATTAATGAAGAAATTAAGCAAAAGAAATATTCACACAAAATTCTAAAAGACTTACAAAAGAAAGATGAACAAGAAAAATTTAATGAATATAACAATATGTTATTAAGTCAAACCAATTTATATTCGGCTTCATTAATTAATAATCCAAAAGAGGCTGAATATGCACCTATTATTGAAAAGATTAAATTCATTCTGAACTACAACTTAAATATGATTGCAGTTGTAAATTATTCAATTAATGATATTGTTAGAAAAATTTATTCTTCATTCTACAAGACATATGAATTCAATGAGTTGTTAGATGGTGAACATACAAATATCATTAAGGATAACATCATCAAAAAACCTTTAGATACATATAGGGAAATGAGTGTTCAATTATCTAAAGTTTCACTTAAAGAGATTGATTTAACTCCATACTATGATGGTAGAATCGATTTTGAAACTAATGAATATGTTCATCAAATAGATAATTACTTAGATAACAAAATCAATGAATTAGTTGCAAAAAGAGAAGAAGAGGAACGTAAAAAGCAACAAGCTTCAAACTCATCTTCAAACGAAATAACTGTTCCAGCAAATTAATAATAATTCAAAGTCCTGCACAATTTTATTGCGCAGGTTTTTTATTAAAAATTAAAAAATACGAACTTAAACTTTCTTTTTTAAACTTTTTCAAAGAGTTATTTATGATTCATTTAAAACAAGTTAAATTCATTGAGAAAATCGAGCAAATTATCAGAATTTTTTTCAATTTTCGATGAAAATCACGACTTATTATTAAGCTGAATATTTTTTTCTTAAAACTCCTCCCACTAATTGTTTAAATATTTGCAAATTTTGACTAATTTTCATCAATTTTGCTTAATTAATTTAATTTATTAAATTAGTAAAAAATGGAAAAAGAGCACTTTTTCCATAAAAACTATCAAAAATTAAAAAATCAGATTTGTGTAAGTCTGATTTTTTTGAATTTTTCACATTTATGAAAAATCTAAAAAATTTTGCTAAAAAAATAAATATTTTTTAAATGCTTGTCTAATTTGGTGTAGAATTATGGTGGATAGTGGGAGGAAGTGGTAAATATGTACGGCGAATACTCAAGAAACATAGATGATAAGAACCGTGTGGTCATTCCACCGGTCTTCAGAGATGAACTCGGTTCGAAAGTTTTTGTTACCATCGGTTTTGATGGTAATGCTGAAATTAGATCAATCGAAGAATACAAAGCTTACATCAGAATGATTGAAGAAAATAATCGTTTTGATAGAAATGCACGTATTCTTGCAAGATACATTTTAGGAAACACTTACGAAATCGACCTTGATAATCAAAACCGTATCTCATTACCAAAAATTATCATTGACAAACTATCCATCAAAAAAGAAGTTATTTTCATTGGTGTAGGTTCAATTGCTGAACTATGATCAAAAGAAAAATACGATGAATTCAACAACCAATACTCTCTTGATGATATAGCAAATATCGCTCAAACTCTTTCAGGTCATGGAACAAAGTAAATTACATTATTCAGTTCTATTGAACGAAACAGTAGATTCACTGGATATAAAACCAGATGGAATTTATGTTGATTTAACTGTAGGAATGGGTGGTCACTCATCAGAGATATTAAAAAAACTTACAACAGGTCACTTATACGCTTTTGATAAAGATGATTATGCTTTAGAACAATCAAAAGGAAGACTTGAAAAAATAAGTAATAATTTCACACTTATTAAAAGCGACTTTAAAGATTTTGTTTCAAAATTACACGAACAAAATGTCTTTAAAGTCAATGGAATTATTGCTGACTTAGGAATTTCATCACCACAAATCGATCAAGCAGAACGTGGATTCTCATATAACAAGGACGCAAAACTTGATATGCGTATGAATCAAGCACAAGAACTTGATGCTTATTATGTAGTTAACTACTATGATGAAGATAAATTGGCTGAGATATTATGAAAATACGCTGATGTAAAACTTAATAAAAAAGTTGCGAAAGCCATTTGTAATAATCGTCCAATTAATACTACTTTAGAGTTAGTTAATGTCATAAAAAGTGCATATCCAGCTGCATTACTTAGAGAAAAAAATCCAGCTAAAGCAATTTTTCAAGCAATCAGAATTGAAGTTAACAATGAACTTGATTCATTAAAACAATTACTTGAAAATGCACTTGGTATGTTAGATACAAATGGAACTTTAAGCATTATTACATTCCATTCTATCGAAGATAAAATGGTAAAAAATGCATTTGCAGAAGTTACCAAATCTAAAATACCATCAAAAATGCCAATTCAAGAACAAAAAGAATTTATAACTAAATCAATCAAAGCTTCTAGACAAGAAATTGAAGAAAACAATAGATCAAGAAGTGCGAAACTAAGAATTATTAAAAAATTAAAATAAAGGAGTAATTATGAGCAAGTACATAGCAAACTATCATATAACAGATACAAATGCAGAATTTGTACTTGTTAAATATCAAAATGATAATTACTTCAATGTTTTAAGTCGTACTTCAGAATATAACTCATTTGACATTATAACTTTTGATGCGTGATATCAGCAAGCTGCTGTAGCAACAAAAACAGTTGTAAATGATAGTGAGCTAGAGCTAAATGTAATTTTTGATGACAATTTATTTGAAAACTTATCATTTTCAAGATTTATCAATCAATTAGATAATAACAACAATCTAATTAACTCTTCAGAGGTTGAAAAATCACTTGAGAACTTAATGCAAAAACACATTAAATTCTCAAACTTAGAGAATTTCATCTCTTCACCAACAATTAACTGAACAACAGTTAAAGGTGATATTAGCAAAGAATATGCAAATGTACCTACAGATAGAGAGTACACAAAAATTAGTCAAGTATTTTCATTATTTGACACAGGTTTAGATAGAACAAACTTAGAAACATTAAAAGAAATGTTCACTAAACCTTATTCAGGAACAAACTTAAGAGTTACTTTCTATCTTAAGTCACAATTAATTGCAAGTAGAATTGCAGATACAGCTGTTCAAAGTATTGCTGTAGATTTAAACAAAAATTATTTATCACTTTTTGTAGTTAAAAATGGAAAAATTTTCAACTACAAAAAATATGACAATATTTCATTAAATTACTTAGTTAATAAATTAGCAAATAATCTTAAGGTAAATAATCAACTAGTTGCCAATATGATTGATTACCACACAAGATTAGATGAATTTTCAAATGGATTTGATGAAGATGCTGAAGTTTACAAATTTGTTGTAGCAAAATACAATGAATTTAAAAAACACTTATCAAACTTAGTTTTAGATTTTTACAATCTAAATAGAAAACATTTAGATTTACCAAACTTAAAAAGCTTAATTGTAAATTCAGAAAATGAATTTATCGCAAATGATTTAAAAGAATCATTTAGCAACAATTTCAATCAGCTACGTGTTCAAAATTTATTAGCTGACAACGTTTTTACTTTATTTACTTTAGAAAACAAATTAATTCAGCAAGCTATTTTACAAAGTAACAATATGCTTATTGAAAAAGATCAAAACAACACTATTATTAGTAGAATAGATTATTCAAGATCAAAAAGAAATATCTTTGCAAGAATCTTTACAAACCTTTTTAACCATAAGTAAGGAGTTAAAAAATGGATCAATTAACCCAAAATAGTCCATATAAAAAATGAGAGAACTTTAAAATCACCATCATTGGCGTTGGTGGTGCAGGAAATAATGCAGTAAATATGATGATTGATGAAAATTTGCCAAACATCAATTACATAGCTGCAAACACAGATTCTCAAGCATTAGAACACAGTAAATGTGAAAATAAATTAACTCTTGGAAAAAGTAACAATGGTTTTGGTGCAGGTTCAAATCCAGAACTTGGATTAGAACTTGCTAAAGAAAGTATTGAAGATATTAAAGAAAAATTAAGCGGTTCAAAAATTGTAATAGTAACTGCTGGATTTGGTGGTGGAACAGGTACTGGAGCAGCACCATTAATTGCTCAAATTGCCAAGGAGCAAGGCGCATTAGTATTAGGTATTGTTTCTACACCATTCACATATGAAGGTAAAGCAAGAAATAAAATAGCTACAAATGGTATTGAAAATCTTAAACAAAATACAGACGCATATTTAGTTTTATCAAACCAAAAAATCTCAGAATTGAACCCATCAGTTCCGAGTGCAGACTTATACAGATTAGCTAACGTAAGTTTAAAAAATATTGTAGTTGCAATTAATGACATTTTAAACAAAGTAGGATTTATCAATATTGACTTTGCTGATTTTAAAAATGCATTGACAAATTCAGGTAAATCAATCATTAACGTTACACAAGGTTCAGGAGAATCAAAAGTTTCAAAGGCACTTAACAAGCTTTTTGAACCAAACTATTATGATTATCCATTATTTGTACCTTCGAGATTATTAATTAACTTGCAATATGACCAGAATACGACATCAGCTCAAATTCAAGAAGCAATTATGGGTGTTTACAAAAAACTAAACATCGATGAAGCTAATGAATCAGAAGCTATCAAAATAGGTCAAGAAATTATCAATACACCACATAATGCAGGATTTTTCAAAATCACTGTAATTGGTTCAGGTGAAGATGAGCAAGTTGATAAAAACATCTATGTGCAAGAAGAAAAAGTTGAAGTTATAGAACAAATCAATGAGCTAGAAGACATCAAACAAGACACAATTATTCTTGAAGATGTCCAAAGTATTATTGAACAAGAAATCAAGTTACAAACTCAAGATACAGAAATTCTGAAAGTTGAAGAAGATGCTGCAGATGCATCAAAAGAAAATCCTTCTATAGAATTATTAAACTACTTCAATATTCCAAACGAAAACGAAGTAGATGATTCAAAAACAAAGGTATGATTTAATTAAAATAATCGATGTCTTTGAAGAATATTTTAATCACAAAATTATGCTAATTTTTCACAGTTCTAAAGAACTGTTTTTTTATGCAATTTTTGCAATTGCATAATTTAAATTTAGCTAATTTAGCTGATATCAAAATTAAAAATTAATTTGTCAATTAACTAAAACTACTTTCTGCAATGCTTATTTAACTAGTTTAAAAATTTTATTTTTAAAAAAAACAATTTAAAATTATATAAATTAAAAAAGTAAATATAAAAAGGAGTCAATATGGATAAGAAAACTAAAGAAAAAAGAAAATTCATTGACTTAGTTGAATTTAGAAAAAATGAGATAAATAACGCTCGTGTTAAAGCACAAGCAGAAAAAGAAGCGTTAGAACACAAAAAATCGCAAAAAGCTCTTCCTTGATACAAAAAAGATTTAACTTTTAACATTCTTGGAATAGTTTTCACATTACTTGTAATGGTGCTAATCATCCTAATCGCATATTTTGTTAAAGGTGCATAATGAATGTTGTTGCAATCATTTCATTAGTTATAGGTTGCTTAACTTTTATAGCGATCCTAGGGCTTTTAGGTTACTTCTTAAAACCAATGATTTCTACATTTGTTGGAAATAAAATCAGAAAATCAAAATATGAAAAATTAGGAAAAAGTAGTCAAATTCGTTTAATTAACCAATTAAGAGAAACAGTTGATTACTTATCAAAAAACAAAATTGGTGCTCTTATTACGATTGAAAACAATGACAACATTGATAACTTAAGAACTGATGGTGTTGTTGTTAATGCAAACATTTCAAGTAGTTTGCTTATTTCGATTTTTAATAAAACATCTCCATTGCACGATGGTGCTGTGGTTATTAGAGATAACAAAATCTACTATGCAGCTACATTTTACAAAATCACAAAAAGAAGTTTTGAAGCTAATTATGGCTCAAGACATAGAGCTGCTTTGGGAATTTCTGAACAATCAGATGCAACTACAATTGTAGTTTCAGAAGAAAATGGACAAATTAAAATCATCAAAAACGGAGCAATGATAGATACTGAATTAGATCATTTCCAAGAAGATTTAATTAAGTACTTAAGTGAGTAATATGAACTTCACAGAAGATCAAAAATTAGAGTTAATACAAAATTTAAGAACTCTCATTGCTGCTAAAAAAATTAAAGACGTTAGATTATTGCTTGAAAAATATCCTCTTGCAGACTTTGCTGAGGCACTTGGCGAGTTAACAATCAATGAGCAACTTTACATTTTAAGGGTGCTTAAAACTGAAGATGCTGCTGACGTTTTTGCTTATTTAGATGATGATACAAAAGTTAATTTAGCTCAATCATTCACTCAAGATTGAGGTATGGAAGTTTTACAAGAACTTCAAACTGACGAGTTAGCCGACGTTCTTGAAGAATTACCAGCTAACATTACAAAATACATTTTGTCTAAAACGGATCCAGAAAAAAGACAAAAATTAAATAACATTTTATCTTACGACGACGATAGCATCGGAAGTATTATGAGTGTTGATATGTCTATTCTTAAATCTGATTGAACAGTTAAAAAAGCTATTTCAAAAATCAAAAAAGACTATAGAAGCAACATTGAACTTACACACAACTTCTATGTTGTAGATGACCAAAAGAAATTACTTGGAGACATAACTCTTGAAGAATTAGTCTTTGCAGATGATGAAAAAGAAACTTTAGATGAACTTTACAACGTTGTTACAACAGTTCATCCAAATGATAAAAAAGAAAATGCAGCTAACATATTTGCTGACCACGATAGATCAACACTTCCGGTAACTACAGCTGATGGATACCTTATCGGTATGATTACAGCTGACGATGTTATTGATGTTATTCAAGATTCAGCAACAGAGGATATGTATAAGCTTGCCGGGATTAACCCTGAAGCGGCTGAAGAAAGTTATCTTAAAACAACAATTATGCAAATTGTTAAATCTCGTGTTTTATGATTAATTATCTTAATGATTTCAGCTACTTTATCTCAATTTATTATTCAAAAATTCACTGACGTTTCAGAAGGATTTGTTAACGGAATTAATGTTGCAATTTCTTCTGCTATCTTAGTTGGACTTATTCCGATTATTTCAGGAGCTGCTGGAAACGCAGGTTCTCAATCTTCCACAACAATTACTCGTGCAGCATCTTTAGGCGAAATTGGAACTAAAGATATGTGAAAAGTAGTTGGTCGTGAAGTATCCATTGGTGCTATTATTGGGGCAATTATGTTTGTAGTCAATGTAGCCAGACTTTATATTTACTTTGCAATTCCATCATTTAGAGAAAGTGATGGTAAAACAGCAAGTTGAGGAGTTCTTTCATTTGTTATTTTAGCAAGCTCATTATCACTATTTTTTGTAGTTATCTTTGCTAAATTCTTAGGAACAATTATTCCTCTTGTAGCTATTAAATTTAAAAAAGACCCAGCTGTTATGTCTGCTCCAATTTTAGCGACATTATCAGATGCTTTATCAACATTGATTTTCTTCGGTCTTAACATTTTAGTTCTTTTCATCGCACACAGTGCTGGTTGAATTTAAGGAGAATTTATGCAACACGAAACAATTGATATTGAAAAAATCGTTTTATTAGCAGAAAACTATGTGAATGCTAAAAAAGAAGCGAATGAAAACTTAAAATTAATCAAAGAAGAACTAAAGGATGTAGACATTGAAATTTCAAGAACACTATCAACTGGTGGAAAAATTTCATACGTGCTATATCAACCGGCTAATTCATTTGACTACAGAGGATATGGAAACTTCTTACATCAATCGATGTTAGAAGGAAGAACTTTTACACCTGAAGAATTAGAAGATTTAATCAAAGAATACGTAGTAGCAAAAGAACCTAAATGAAAATTAAAAATAACTACAAAATAGAAGGGAGATGTTATGCCTGATAATAAATTAAATATAGCAATTTGAGTTATCCTTGGTGTTGTTTTACTTGCTTTAGCATCATACATCTTATACCAGTTCATTAAGGATAAAATTGCAAAGAAAAAACAAAGACAAGCGCACTTTGAATTTACACAAGAAGCAATTGTGTATGTTTATGAACTTAACGTTATGGTTAACAAATTAATCAAACTTAACAAAGTAAAACACGATGAATTCGTACCATCAATTGGTGAATACACAATGTCAGAAATTAACAATAACACTAGAAATATTCTTGTTAAAGTGTTTAAATCACCTGAATTTAGAGAATTCTTATTCAAAAACCCTGCTCACGAAATTTTTATTAAAAACTTAGAACAACTTAGAGATTGCAACTCAAACTTATGAGCTAAAAAAATCCCTAATGTTTTAGAATACTTTAATACAAACCAAGTAAAAGCTTTCGCAGAAGTTAAAAAATACAATGAAGCTTCAATTAATCAAATTTATAAAGAAGAAGCTGAATTACACAGCAAAATGGAGGAGATTTTTAAAAATGAGTTCAACAAAGGAAAAGAAAATTAAAAAAGTAAAAGTTGTTAAAGAAAAGAAAAAAATCAGTTTACCAAACTTGCTTACATTAATCAGAATCATTTTAGTTGTTCCAATGCTTCTATTAATGTCAATTAGCATTTTATTAATTTACTTAGGAACTTCACAAGATGGTACATCATATTTTGCATTAGAATCTAGACCAAATACAGGTAGTTTTCTAGGATACAAAATCGCGCTTACAATCATTAATTTATTTATCTTAGCAATTTTCGTTGGAGCTATGGTCACAGACTACTTTGATGGAGCAATTGCAAGAAAACGTAATCTAGTATCTGTGTTTGGAAAAGTTTGAGATCCAATTGCAGATAAATTAATGGTTAACTTAACACTTGTTTATTTAGCCGTAATCAACGTTTTACCTTTCTGAACTATGGCACTTTTCTTATTAAGAGATATTATCGTAGATGGTGTTAGAGTATTTTTAGCATCAAAAGGATACGATGTATCAGCAGGTAAATGAGGAAAAATTAAAACATTTGTTTTAGCTATTGGACTTACAATCACATTAGCTGTTACAGTTGGATTACATTATGCAAGATTAAATGTAGAATCACACCAACAAATGGTTAGATACATTTTAAACATCACAATTTACGTCGCTTTAGTATTTGGAATTCTTTCAGGAATTTTCTATGTAAGAAAAGCATTTAAAGCTGTTAAATTAGTTACAACAACAGAAACAGTTACAACTACACAAACAAAAGCCGTTGAAGAAAAACAACCAGAACAAATTGAAAAATCAAAAAAAGAAGTAAATAAACAATAATTTAATTTAAATAAACTCAAATCAAATATCATTCAACATATTAAAGGTTTACAGTGGAATTTATATTAACAAAGAAGTTTTTATGAGAACTATTTGTTGCAGAGTTTTTAGCAGTTACATTTTTATCAACTATGTCACTGCTACTAACTTATGTAGGTAAAAAATATGTTAAATTAAAATTTATATTTCCATTTACATATGGTTTAGCTACATTGGCTGCTGGATTGCTTTCATACTTTATTCTCAGAGGAGTTGTTTACCAATTTGAAAATGATTTATACAATGACATTAGTAAAAACGTTCCTCCTGTTATAAACCCAGTTGTATCTCTTTTTTATGTTTTTATTTACTTATTTAACAAAAACTTAAATAATCAAACAATATTATTTCTTAACTTATTCTTGCTATTTTTAGCACATATGCTTGCTTCAATTGTTTCAGGAAACGTTTGAGGATTAATATCAAGAAAATATAAAAAACTCCAAGTTTCGAATATGAATAAGAGTTCAATAAAGACTTATTCAACTCTTAAAGATGTATCACAAATAATAATATTTGCATCAATCTTATTCGCTATTCAACATACAATAACGGAAAACTTAAACTCATATGTTATGGCTGATACAATAGCTGGATTAACAACTTATGTAGCCCTTTTAGCTTGCACACTAGTGTTTAAGGAATTTTCATTCCCGACAAACATTTATGTTTGTGCTGGTTCATTCTTTGCTTCATTACATACAAATAAAAAGAATTGACACAAAAACTTATTATATACAGGAATAGTTGCTTCAACATATATTCTGATTTCAATCATACTTTCAGGAATATATGCAATCGCAAAATAAAAATAGTCGCAAGACTATTTTTTTTCGATGAAAACAAGTGCTTCAATATGTGGTGTGTTAGGAAACATATCGAAACCTTGAATGTAAGTTATTTTATAAGAATTAGCTTTTAAAATTAATTGTAAATCTCTTATTAATGTCTTAACATCACAAGACATATAAACAATATTTTTGATTTGTTTTTCAATTATTCAATCAATGAATTCTTTACTTATTCCACTACGTGGTGGGTCTAAAATTAAAATGCTGTCCTCTAAATTAGAAACATTCTTAGTGAAATAAACATCAGAAGATATTGTTTTATATTCACCACTAACAGAGTTTAAAAGTTTGTTATTATTTGCATTTTTAATTGCACTTGAGACAATGTCAGAACCATATACATAATTATTTTTGTTTGCAACAATTTGACCAATTGTACCAACTCCACAATATGCATCTAAAATAGTTTTAATATTATTTTTGCTATTTACATACTCTTTTATCTTTGTAAACATCATTGATGCAACAATATCGTTTACTTGAAAGAAAGATTGAATGCTACAAATGAACTCTTTATCATTTAACTGCATTTTGAATTGCTCTTTTTCAAATAAGACTTGTAGACTATGCTTTTTGTTGATGCTTAGAGAAATAACTTGTGTAATTTCATTAAGTAACTTAACTAATTTATTAGGTAAATCATAATCAGAGTGAATTGACAAACAAACATCAACTTGATTTTTTGAATTTGCTCTTAATGTGATTTTTTCAAACATTTTCAAGTTTTTTAATTTGCTAGTGTTTTCCAGAAATGTTTGAATTGCATCCAAAATATGACAGATTGTTTCTTTTATGATTGGTTTAACTAAAAATAAATTATTAGCATCTGTTATTTCATTAGACTTTTGATTAATTTCATTGATAGTCAACTGATTATTTTGAACGCTTAATTTATAAGAAACTTTATTTCTATATTCAAATTGAATTAGAGATTGAGTAAATTGATAATAAACTTCATTTAAATTTATGTTTTGCAAGTTTCTTTTAAGCAAATTATAGAAATAATTATTTTTAAATTTGATTTGAGCAGGATATTTTAAAGTGACTAATGGTGCTGATGGAGTTCATTGAAATTCAGAGTTTCTATCATCAGAAAAAGTTAAATGTTTAACAATGCATCCAAATGCATAATTTTTATATAAGTTTGTTATCTTGATAATTGCTTCTTCATTAGGTAATAAATCACTTATGAAAATAGGAAAGTTATTTTCATCTCTATAAACGCCATAACCTTCGTAACTAATTTCACTACATTTAACCTTTAACTCTTGGTGTAAGGTATATTTGTTTATTTTAGACATATTTTTAAGATATAAACCTTTCCATATTTTTTTTCTTTATAAACTTGCAAATTGTCAGGTAAGACAATTAAATTAGGTTTATCAGTTTCTAAAATAATTTCACCATTTTCATTTAGTAAGCTTTTTTGTGAAATTGTTAAAAGTGAATTATTGACTAATTCATATTCAACAAATGGAGCATCAATAAAGATAAAATCATAAGTTTTGCTTGTCTTACTTAAAAAATGTAAAGCATCATCATTAAATAAACTTATTTGATTATCTGTTTTAGTTTTAGTAACATTTGCTTTAGTTACAGTAAAAACTTGTCTTTGTTTTTCAACTGCATCAACGTGTTTCGCGCCTCTGCTGATAGCCTCAATAGCTCAAGCTCCTGAACCTGAAAACAAGTCTAAACAAGTTGTGTCTTCAATTTCAAATTGAATTGATGAAAATACAGCTTCTCTGACTTTATCTCCTGTAGGTCTAGTGAATTTTGAATCTGGTTGTTCTATTATTAAGTGACGTAATTTACCTGCTATTATTCTCATTTTAGCTCCTTATAAAAATTCTTTTTAACTATTCATATAGTGATTTTTAAATTATACATTATAATAAAACCATGAGATTGAGATATGATAAAAATGCTGAAGCAAATTTAGCAAATTCTGACTTTTTAATTAAAGAATTTCCAGTTAACTTAAAAGAAAATGATGTTTTAGAAATTGGAGCAGGTAAAGGTGAAATGATTGCTCAATTAGCTCTTCAAAATCCTAATATTACATATTATGCTTTTGAAAAATACCCAACAGTAGCTAATAAAATTCTTAAGAAGATTAATGAACTTAATTTAAAAAATCTTTTCATTATCACTAAAGACGCAAGTAATTTAACTGAATTATTTACAGGTAAAATAGACACAATTTGATTAACTTTTTCAGATCCGTGACCTAAAAAAGCTCACGAAAAAAGAAGATTAACATATAAAACATTTTTAGACCAATATAAACAATTATTATCTGAAAAAGGTTGCTTGTACTTTAAAACTGATAATGATAAGTTATTTGAATTTTCAGTTGAATCATTGAACGAAAATAATTGAAATATCATTGATATGACAACTGATTTACATTCATCAAAGTATAATGAAACTAATGTTCAAACAGGATATGAGCAAAAATGATCTTCACTTGGTAAAAACATTAATTTCTTAATCACTAAGCCAAATAAATAATGTTTAAAATTATGAATACTATAATAGTATTCATTTTTTATTATTTTATTAAAGTAAGCTTTTTAGTTTGTGATTTAAATACATAAGTAATTTAAATTAAATTAGAGGTATTGATCAAGAATAATAGAAGAACAGCAAATAAAAAATAAAATTACATTTTTAATCAAGGTTAATGACAATGAATTCTACAGAGATGACAATAATTCTTATTTTTTGAATTATTTTTGGAATTTCTTTATCGTGACATAGTCAAAGATTTTTTTCAAAAATAGAAAAGGGTTATTGCTTTAGGAATATAATTTTAATAATAAATAGATAATTACTATTAAAAAAGAGGTAGAAGTGAAAAATAATTTACTTAATGCAACGATGTTATTTTCTTCAGTAACAAATGTTAATATTTCTGGAGAAAATTCAACAACATTAAATCAAATAGATATGAAAGCTGTTGAGGGGTTAAATAATGAAGTTATTAAAAAATCAGGTTTAATGAAAGTGTATGACAAGAGAAATGGTTGATATATTAAAACACTACCTAACAATAATAAAATTGATAACTTAGGTTAAAATGGACTTAATAGTGATTTGAACAATTTTTATTCTATGAATTGTTATTGGAGCTTTATTAACTCTATCTTCTCTGATTTTATTTTACTGTTTCTATTTACCAATAGGTAGAAATTTTAGCAAAGTTGAGAACTGCAGGTGAAAGCAATTAAAATATTGAAATCGCAATAATGCAACAATTAATAAAAAGTATTTAGATGGTTTTATAGCATTAAAAACCTTATACAAAAGATATGAAACATCATTGTCAATTCTTTCATTTTTTAGCTTAATTTATTTTCTAATCTCTTTATCATTCTTTTTTGCATGAATCTATCCTCCTAGTAATTTTCTTAAAAAAGAGGAGGCAGGTATCGGTTTTCCATTTCCTCTTGTATGGTTTGTTGTATCATCTATATCACTTGGAACTTCTTTCAGTTTCTCTAGAAAACGTTATTTATTCATAAAATATTCTAGTTATTGAAATGATTTTTTAAAACAAATAACCAATAATTTTAAAGATATAAATTGAACTTATGAATGTGAGTTATTCAAAAAAGATAACAATTTAAAAATAAAAAATAAAGTCGATATCAAATTAGAGAAGTTAAAAATAATTCCATCATGAGATGTAGATCTAAGTGATATTAATTTTGAAAATAAAAAGAAAACCAAGAAAAAGTATTTTTACATAAATAATACGTGACGCATTTATAAGGATGCAGAAGACATAGGTTATTTCTTGTATAACTTTGATGACGTTGAAGAATTTGTAGGAAATAAAAATAAAGAAATTTATAAAGATATCTACTATTACTACATTAATGAAATTGAACAAAAACGCAATAAAAAAATAAAGAGAAAATCTAATTCAATTTAACCTTAAACACCACAGGAGTGGTGTTTTTGCTTTTGAAAAAAGAAAACCACTTGCTTTCACAAGTGGTGTAATAGTATATAAATTAGTTTGATTTTTGAATACGTGGACGAACAACGTGGTAAGGCATTAAAGCGATGAAACGTGCTCTTTTAATTGCGTTAGCAACTTTTCTTTGGTGTTTAGCACATGTTCCAGTTGCAGCTTTAGCTTTAATTTGTCCTGTTGCTGTTACATATTTGTGTAATAAATCAACGTTTTTGTAATCAACATATGTCATTTTGTTATCACAGAATTCACATGATCTTCTTCTGTTAATAAAACCTTTTTTGTTTTTGTAAAAAGCCATTCTTATCTCCTTAATTTAAATCCTCAGGTGCTGCGAAAAGATCTTCTAAATCGTGTAATTTAGTAGCACCGGTTTTTGGATTAGTATTTTCAAATGTAGCATTCGCAGGTTTATTACGATTCACATCACTTTGTGATGCTTTATAAGTCGGAGTATACGTTTGGGGCGCAGACACCGGAGAAGGAGCTGCGTTTAAAGAACCACCACGAGCTTCTCTGACACTTTTTGACTCTAGAGCGACGATTTGATCTGCAGTAACATCTAACGTTCTTACTATTTGGTTTGTTTGGTTACTGTGATATTGATTCGAATGTAAAGACCCTTCAACTAAAACAAGAGACCCTTTATTCAAATATCTCGCTATGAACTCGGCATTTGATCTTCAAGCAACAACCGGGATAAAGTCAGTAACTTCATTTTGTTGTGCTGAAAAGTTTCTTCTATTAACTGCCACTGTGAAACGTACGTATGGAACACCTTGTGATGTATGTGCTATCGCATTATCTGATGTTATACGGCCTACTATTGTAATTTTATTAAACATAATACCCCCTGTGAATAACTAAACTTTTAAGCATTTAATTATTCAGATGCTTTTGCTTTAACTGTTCTTGTACGAGGTTTTGAAACTTTTTCTTCTGCTGATGCAGCTGATTTTCTTGTTCTACGTACTGGTTTTTTAGTTTCTTTAACAGATTCTTTTCCGTTAAGACCTTTTTCTGTGTCTAAATTAATTACTAAAGCTCTTCAGATATCTTTAATAATATTTGAACGACGTGTAAATTCAGTAATGTCTGAACCTTTAGCATTAACAAATGCTAAAACGTATTGTCCGTGTTTTGACTTGTTGATTTCGTAAGCTAATTCATTTCTTTCAAGTTTTTCAACTTTAGAAATGTTTTCTTTTCCAAAAACTTCGTTTAATAAGTCAACTAAAACTTGAACGTCTGCTTTTGGACTAACGATTGACATAATTTCGTATTTTTGCATTTTCTCTCCTTATGGTCGTTTCTGGGCTAAAAGTCTTATAGCCAAGGAGTATCTTTATATACTCTTGTATATTATACAAGAGTGTCAAAATCTAACTAAAAACTTTTAAGACTATTACACACCTTTAAAAATATTTTTTACACCTAGCAGACTAGCTAATTTAGTAAATTTTAGTTTTTTTGTGTCAAATTAAGCAAAATTTGAATTTTTAAACTATTTAAATGCAATTTTTTAATTATTTAATATAATTAAACAAATAATTTACTAAGGAGAATTTTATGATTAATGTTAATGAATTTAAACCAGGTATTACTTTCCAAGATGAAGGTGAAATTTTTGTAGTTTTAGATGCTCAACACTCAAAACAAGGACGTGGACAAGCAAACGTTAAAGCTAAAGTTAAAAACTTAAGAACAGGTTCAACAACTATAAAATCATACACAGGTGGAGATAAAGTTAAACCAGCTCACATTGATAAAAGAAAAATGAACTTCTTATATTCAGATGGAGAAAACATTATCTTAATGGACAATGAAACATATGAACAAGTTGAAATTCCTGTTACAGTAGTTGAATGAGAATTAAACTTCTTAAAAGAAGGTTCAGAAGTTCAAATTAGAAAATTTGAATCAGAAGTTTTAGATATCGAATTACCTGCTCACGTTGATTTATTAGTTACAGAAGCACCTGATGCAGTTAAAGGTAACACAACAACAAACCCTCAGAAAAAAGTAACTGTGGAAACTGGTTTTGAATTAGAAACACCTATGTTCATTAAAGAAAATGACGTTATTTCTGTTTCAACAGAAACTGGAAAATACGTTGGAAAAGCAAATAAATAATGAATTGAATTAATGTATCTTACAATTCAAATCAAAATTACATAGTTCAAGAAAGTGCAATTTTAGACGTTGTAAACATTGCGCTTAGTTCATACAAAAATATTAAAGCTTCAAACTCAATTAGATTAAGTTTTGACGATAAACATTCAAACGTTGAAATTTATGTAGATATTAAAATTAAAAACCAAAAAAATAAAGAACCATATTCAACAATTAAAGAATTAATCACACAAATTGAAAATGGTGTGAAATCTTTAATTGATAAGAAACCTAAAAACGTTCAAGTAGTGTTATTAGATTTTTATTAATGAGAAGAACTTATAAAGATTTGGATAAAAACTCTTATGCAATATACAGAAGAGTTTTTATTAACGAAGTTCGTGCTGAATTAAATAAAAAACAAAACGTCAAGTCATATGAGAAAAAAAACAAACACACTGTTGAATATTTTTTACAATTAAACAAATTACTGAAGGAATTAGAAACAGACAAAATTCCAGATCAATATTTACCTGAAAATAGATTTGTGTTCAATAAACTAAAGAAAAAATATTTAATGAACAAATATTCAAAATGATTTGTTCTTGGTGGAATTAGTTTTGTTCTAGTTATTATAGGTATTATTCTACTAGCTGCATTTAAAATAATTTAAATTTAAGGAGGTGTCGTGATTGGATTGAAAAAGTCTTTTAGAGTTTTAAAGGCAAAATTTAATTTATTTGATTGAAAAGATTGAATTACATTTTCAATAGGTTTAACTTTAATTCTTACTTATTTAGTTGTAACCTTACTTGAATGACACTTCAGAAGTATTGCAGTTGAAAAAGCATTCTTAGAAGTTAAAGGGACATTAGATGAATCTAATGTTGATAGTGCTAAACTTCAAAAATTAATTTACCCTAATGCAACCTTACTTTTCTGAGGTGGATCAACTTACTGATTTACATTTATGTCTAATGTGCTTATGGGTGTAACAATGTTCTTATATCCTTTTTATAGAACATCTAAAAAGGCACAAAGATTTTACTTTGCTTCAATGGTCTACATTATTATTGTAGTAGCAGTTTATTGAGGTGGTGTAGCAACTGATCCAACACTAATGAGTGACTCACAAACTTTTGAATGAGTTAAAACATCAATTATGCACGGTGCTGCTCCATTCTTGGGGCTTTTAACTCTTGTTGGTTGAGAAAGAAAACGTATCAGAATTTCAAATGCGTCAATTTGAAGTTTTATGATTTATCCAATTGCTTACTTATTTTTCACATTTGCAATTTATGCATTTGGGCACAAATTTATGCAATTTGGAGGAACCGAATTAGAACGTGGTGTTGCTATTTATTCAGTTGTTTCATATTTACATCCATTTAACTACAAAGGTAATTCAACATTAGTTATTGTAGTTTTAGATATTATGCTTTTACTCTTTGCTATGTTTTCAGCACCTGCCTTAGGATTCTTCTTAAGAAAAGTACTCAGAATCCTAAAACCAGGTCAAAAAGCTCTTTCTAAAATTTACTTTGTTTCTCCAAAAGTACGTGAAGCAATTAGACTTAAAAAATTACAATTAAACAAACAAAGAGAAGAATACAAAGCTAAAAAACAAAAAGTAAAACAACTAAGAAAAGAACAAAAACTTAATAAGCGAAAATAATTTAACAACAAACTATTTGTTGTAGTTTTGCTTTATTATACAGGTGGTAAAAATGCGCAAAGATAAAAAAGCATATATTGCATCTTACTTTGAAAAAACTAAACAAATCTTAGAAACTTTTAAACCTAACAACAAGATTGTTATGCAATTTTTTCAAAGAAAAGACAACTCAATTTTATGTGGAATTAATGAAGTTCTTGCTCTTTTAGAAGAACAAACGGACACATCAAAATACACAATTAAATACTTACCTGAAGGTTCAAAAATTAATAATTTAGATATTGTTTTACAATTAGAAGGGCACTATCAAGATTTTGGTATTTGAGAAGGTATGATTGATGGTATTTTAGCTAGAAATACATCAATTGCTACAAACGCTTACCACTGTGTGCAAGCTGCAAAAGATAAACAAGTCATCTTTATGGGAGACAGAGCAGACCACTACATTAATCAAGAAATGGATGGTTATGCAGTTAGAGTTGGTGGAATTAAAGCTGTTTCTACATTAGCTCAAAAAGATCAAAACGAAGTTAATGATGAAAATGTTTTTGGAAGTATGCCTCACGTTTTAATTCAAGGTTTTGCAGGTGACACAGTCGCTGCAACTAAGGCTTATCATAAACTTTTCCCTAAAAATAAACTTATAGCTCTTGTAGACTATCATAATAATATTATTAGTGAATCTCTTAAAGTTTGAAATGAACTCGGAAATCTTGTTTGAGGTGTTAGAATTGACACTTCAAAGAATATGATTGACCATATGTTTGATAATGATGAAGAAAAGCAATATGGAGTTAATCCAGAACAAATTAAAAGATTACGTGAAGCATTAGATAAAGCTGGAGCGACTAACTATAAAATAGTTGTTTCATCCGGATTTAATGCAGAAAAAATAGAATTATTTGAATCATTAAATGTCCCTGTAGACTATTATGGAGTTGGTCAAAGCATTTTCAAACTTAACAATTCTTTCTCAGCTGACGCAACTATTTTAAATGGTAATCCTGAAGCTAAAGAAGGAAGAGGGTACAGAGAAAATCCTAATTTAATAGTGTACAATTCAGATAAATAATTTATCAGCTTTTAAAGCTGATTTTTTTATACAAAAAAATATCCCTGATCAGGATATTTTAATTATCATTCTTATATGAAATTTTAACATTAGCCTTTTTAATTGTAAGTGGGTCTAAATAATCAGGTGCACCTTCATAAATAGTCTTAATGTTATTATTTGTGGCTAAGTTCACAATATTAAAACAGTTTAAAAATACCTTTGTATTGTTTAATTGTTTTGAAATCTTTTCTCCAATTACAATAGCTTGCAGTTTTGTATCGTTGATGATATTGATAAGAGATTTATCAATGGTGTCAATGTATAAAGCTGTAGGTATTTTTTTCTTGTAGTTGTTACTGATTTTTTGTCTTAAATGATATGTGTCAAATGTATTATTGTATGCATAAATAAGGCAAATTGGTTTCTTTTCTTCAAGAATGAAGTTAGATTGTAAAAATGTCTCTTGAGATATTTTTATCAATCTCTGCATATTTTTAACATTACCAGTTTCATCAAGTTTTTCAGTATTTTGTGTGATGAAGTCGTATCATTTTTTCTCATATAAGTAATTTAAATGTGGGATTTTTCGAAAGAAGTCAGTTCAATATTTGTCTTCGTCGTCTTTAGTTATTTTTTGCAATGAGTTGATTACAATGTTTGAAGCTTTTTTAGTTTCATAAACAAAAATGTTTGTACTCTTAATTGTTGCGTTTTTAGAACTTAAAGTATTGTTTCATTGCACATATTCATTTAATCTCTTAACAAATTCTGAGAATTTAGGATCTTGAGAAATTGTTGCAGGAATATTTGAATATGTTGATTTTGTTTTAGGATTAATCGTTAAATTAAATAATGAGAATTTGATTTTATTTATTAATTTAAGTCTATCAGCTTTATTATTTAGTTTATTTTCGCTAATTAATGAAGCACATAAGAAGAATTTATTAATCATCCTATTATCATTAATTTCATTAATCATTTTAAGATACTTTTTGTGTCCAAATTTTGATAATTTATTCTTAACAATAAACAAAATTCCATCAATAATATAGAAAGGCGTTTTTGATATTGAAATGTTTAAGTTATCAAAAATTGATTTAATTTGGATGCTGTCAAATTCTTTGTTTATAAAGTAAGGCTTAAACGCAAAAGCTAAAACAGAATGTTTGTTGCTTTTGAAGTTTTTTTGTTCGAATTCTTTTAATGATTGCTCTGAATTATGATGATTAAATTTGTATTTAAGTCGATTTTTTTCTCACTTAATAGTACAAATGAATTTTTTATTTTCAATAGGTTTGATTTTAAGAATATATGATGAATTAAGTCTTTTATTTGATTTATCAAGCAAGTAAGCTATTTTTTCAAATAACGTAAGGTTTGATGTGTTAAATTCTGGATTCAGTTTAATTTCAAAAGAAGTTTTAACAGAATCACTAACTAAGTCAAAGAATTCATTTAGTTTTTTTCTACTTCCTTCATCAAGGAAGCTAAAAAAGGTTTGTAATGTAATGAAATTAAATGTTCTGAAACCTAATTTTTTAGCATCAAATAAAGTTGATAATGCTTGATTTCTTTTTGAAAATCTAAGAACTTTTTTATTAACTGAATCAATTTCAAACAAAATTATTCCGGCTGTCGATCTTATGTAATATAAGTAAATAATTAATCAAAATCCCATTAATAATACAAAGAGTAATATTAATGAGATTATTGAAATTGCAATAATAGCTGTTAAATTCATTATCTTGTGATTACTTTGATTGAAGGGTGATTTTTATTAAGGGTTCTTATTTTTCTATCTTTAATGAAGTCAATAACAATTTCAGTTCCTTTAACTTCAACAACTTCACCTTCACCGAACATAACGTGAGAAATAATATCTCCAACTACAATGTTAATGTTTGTAGGTGTTTCATCATCAGGTGAGAATGTAGGATCATCAAATTTTCTTCCGTGGTAGTTGATAATAAAGTCTGAAATATCAACCCCCATTTCTCCAATAAATCTTGAAGGTTTCTTATCAATATCAGATGAAATAAGTTTTCCACGTGAGTCACTTAGGAATAAACGTTGTTTCGCTCTCGTTACTGCAACATAAGCTAAACGTCTTTCATCTTCTAATGTATCGTTGTATTTATCAATTAATGGAGATGATGATTGTTTTTTATTTTTCTCTCTATCTAAAGCACGCTTGTTAGGGAAAACTCCCTCAGACATACCGATAACAAAAACGTTATCAAATTCTAATCCTTTAGCAGAGTGAATTGTCATAAGTGAAACGTAGTTAGAAACGTTATCATATTCATCTTCAATTGATGTTAGCCCAACTTCGTTTAAGTAGTCAATAGCAGACTTATCTGGATTGTTGTTTTCTCAGTTTTGAATTGAGTTAATTAATTCCTTAACGTTATCAATAGCTGACCCTCTAAGGTTTTTATTCATTTCGATGTGTTCGTAGTATTTGATTTCTTCAAGGAATTTGTTTAAAGTTAAGCTTATTTTATTTGTTGATAAAGCTTTTTGGTATTTACGAATAGTTGATAAGAATGGGAAGATTGATTTAACAATTAATTCTTTTGAGATAGGTAGAATTTTAATATCTCTAATCATTATGTTGAATAAACTATCGTGAATGTTTTCTGCGTGGTCTTTAAGTTTTTTAAGAGTAGCAGGACCAATTCCTCTATTAGGAACATTAATAACACGTTCGAATGAAATATCATCCTTAGGGTTTGCTAAAACTTTCAAGAATGCAAGTGCATCTTTAACTTCAGCACGTTGGAAGAATTTAATTCCATTAAAGATTTTGTAGTTAATGTTTTCTGCGATAAGTGCATCTTCAATTGGTCTTGATAAGTAGTTTGCACGATATAAGATTGCAATTGATTTTAATTGTTGTTTTTGTTTTTTAAGTTCATTAATTTTTTGAACTACTCATCTAGCTTCAGCTTCTGAATTGAATCCGTGGTAGTACTCAATTTCTAAACCTTCTTCGTTTTCTGTAATTAAATTCTTATGAACGCGGTTTGAGTTATGAATAATAAGATTGTTTGCTGCATCTAAGATTTTCTTACTTGATCTGTAATTTGTATCCAGCACGATTGTTTTAACGTTTTCAAAATCTTTATCAAAGTCTAAGATTAAGTTAACATCAGCACCACGTCAGTTGTAGATTGTTTGATCAGGGTCTCCAACAATTGTAAAGTGTGTATTTGGACCAATGATTTGTTTAATAACTTCATATTGAAGTTTTGATGTATCTTGAAACTCATCAACAAGCATATATTCAAATAATTTCTTAAGTTCTTCAACTACTTCAGGATGTGTATCGAATAAAAGTTTTGTAAAGATGATTAAGTCATCAAAGTCAACAGCACCTTTTGAAGTTAATTCATTTAAGTAATCTTGATATACAACTGCAAGGATGTGTTGAGGTGACTTGTTTAGCATTTTTGCTAATTCAGGCCCTGATTGAATTTGGAAGTTTTTAGCTCAAGAAATGTACTCAATCATTGTTTTATAGCTAATATCGTGAGATGTGATTCCTCTTTTTTCATAAATACCCTGAAGTATTTGGATTTTGTCAGGGTCATCTACGATAATAAAGTTTTCTCTAAATCCAATTAATTTACTTTTTCTTCTTAATAATTTTGCACAAAATGAGTGGAATGTTGAGATTTTAAGTTGATCGCTATCAACTGATTTTGAACAATATTGTAAAACACGTTCTTTCATTTCATTTGCAGCTTTATTTGTAAATGTTAAAGCTAAAATGTTTTTGTAGCTTACACCTAAGTCATTAATTAAGTAAGCTATTTTTCTTGTAAGAACTCTAGTTTTACCTGAACCAGCACCTGCGATAATTCTTAAAGGTGAGTCAAAATATTCAACAGCTTCACGTTGCTGTTCGTTTAAGTCACTTAATAAATCAGGTTTAATTAATCCCATAAATGCTCCTCCTTATTAACGTAACGATATTTACGTCCTTTATTATAGAAAGGTAAAAGCACAATTTCTTCTTCAAGCACTTGTTGTATTTGCTTATCTTCAACAATTCTTGTATTAAACATTAAGTCAAGTAATGTTAGTTTTTTCTTGTAAAAAATTAACATTGTGTAACCTATTGTGTGAATTGCTAATCACGCAGTCATTAGTGCAGATATAAATGCACTGGATGATTTAAATTCATTTGTTTTTTCAAATTCCTTGATTGTCATTTCTTTTTGAAGACACATTGGAATAATTGTAAGTAAGAAGATAACTTGCAACATAAATATTCCTATTATGTTTCTTTTGAAAATGAGTTTATAACTAAACTGCTTTGAATTTGTATTTATGAGCTTGAGTTTAAATAGTTTCATTCCTAGCGTTTTGCCTTTTAGTGATAAAGGTAAAATCAAGAAATAAACATTCATTCAAACGCAAACTAAGACAACAGAAACAATTCTGTGAGTTAATGTTTGATTAGCGTGATCTAGCATTATCAAAAAGATAACTGCAGAAAATGCTATAAACAAAAAGTTGTCGAAGACATTTGAAAAAAATCTCTTGAAAAAAGATGCATTTTTATACATTTGTGCTTGATTACAATTTGAATTGTAAATTCTCCTTTATATATATTTTTAATATATATAAATTTTAGCACATCTATTGATAAATAAAATTTTTAGTAATTTTATGGTGCATTTTTGACTTTTTGCATTAAAAAACCATATGAGAAAGCCCATATGGAAAGTTAATTATTCAAGTCCTTTTAATAATTTATCTGCCTTTAATTTAGAAAATTTAGTTTTTAGTAATTTAGTTTCATCATTATCAAGTAGAACATAATAGTTGGTTGTTAAAAATGTTTGAAAATCTGCTGTATCTTCGATTTTCTTAATTGTTTCAGCGTGCTTATCATTTAGGAATGAACTACGTTTTTCGCTAACTTCATCATCTTGAACATTGAATAATTTGTAGAAGAAGTAGTTTGCTTTTAAAAAACCTGAAAGAAGTAATTTTAAGAAGTAGTATTTTGCATATTCTAATTCTTCATTAATCTTTAAGTTCTGATTCTTTGCTATTTGTTTAATTATGTCAAATGATTTAACATAATTTTGTGTGTTTAATCAAATATCTGATGAAATAAAATCTCTTTTAACCTTATAGTCAAGGTACTTATATTTTTTAGCATTCATTAAAAGACTGTATGTAACTTCAATACACATAATTGAATCGTTTGAAATTTGAGGTCTATATTTAATGAATTTTTTAATTAATGATTTCTTGAAAACTTTGTTGAAGATGAAAGGGAAACTATAAGCTAATGGTAATGAATTTTTAGTTAAATCAAACATTTGGCTCATTTCAGCTCTTTCTTTTGGTTTGAATCTAACTGAACCGATTAGTTTTGGTTTGAATTCTAAAACATCAACATTTCAACGTTGTGCTTGTTCTAAAATGTTTTCAACATAACTATCTCTAAATGTTGAATCTGAATTTAAAACAGTAATAAATTCACCCTTTGCAACTCTAAATGCACTAATTAAATTGTGTTGATATGAAGTGCTTTTTGTGTTGAAAATCATAATAAGTCTGTTACCGAAAAATTGGTAGTAATCTTTAGCAACTTTGAAAATTGCTTTTGAGTTTTCAGTTAAACAAAGAATAACTTCAAAATTTTGTGCACTTTGATCTTTTAATCTTTCTAAGTATTCTCTTACTTTTTCGACTGAGTTATTTTTTAATGAAATTAATGATAGTCTCATCTTACACCTTCTTGTCTTAAATTTATATTTATATAAATTTTAACACATTCAGAGAATAAAAAAACAAGGCGTTTAAGCCTTGCGCATTGGATTAAAACTAAATGATGTATCCTAATCCTAATAAGATTGTTAACACGATTAAGATTGAGTATCCTAAAACAATTAAGAAAATTGCTAAAAGACTAGCTCTTGAACGTGTTGTAACAACTTGACCTTCACCTGAAACAACACCATCTGATAATACAGATTCAAATACTAAGAAGTGTTGTCTTTGAGCTTCTTCACCTAAGAAGATTGAGTAGTCGTAGCTGTCTTTTTTAACAAATCCAACGTGTAAGTTGTTGAATAATACGTATGAAGTTTTTTGTGCTAAAGTAATGTTTCCAACTAATTCACATACTGAGTAAACTTCTGTTTCAGCGTTGAATTCGATTTCTTCGCTTCCTTTAACTTTGTCAGCAAATTCTTGCATTGCTTTAGAAATAGTAGCAACAATAGCAGCTAATAATTCTTTGTATTCTTCATTTCCTTTAACATCTTTTTTAAGAGCTTTAGCAGCTTTTAAAACGTTTTCAAAGTTTGTTTCAATACGTTTGATGTCTTCTATTGATGTTAATGTTTCTGGTAATGAAGCAGCTGTTAAACGAAGTTTTCTAGCGTAGATTGCTAATACTTTGATTTGTTCAGAAATCATTAAGTCTCTAATGTATGCATATTCAGTAATTTTATCTTCACACACTGGTAAAACTTCAACATCTTTTTCTACAAATTTTTCAACTAAAACTTCTTTTGTAACTGAATTAGCTAATTTTTCTTGAAGTTCGTTAACTTCTTTTTCTAATTGTTCTTTTTTGCTTAATTCATTTTGTAATTTTTCAATTTCTAAGTCTTTAGCAGATTTTTTTCTTTCGTAAACGTAATCATCATCAGCTGGGAAGTATGTTTCGTGATCTTTAATGATTTTGAAATCAACTACTTCTTTGAAGTTTCTTTTAGCTGTTTTGTCATCACGTTTCATTGATTTTGGATCAATAGCTAATTCTTCTATTGTTTCTTCGTAATCTAAACCACCGTCGAATTTATCAACGTTAAGTTCGAATTCAGGAACGATATTTCCTTTTGAATCTTTATCATTGAATTCGATAACGATTCCCCCTCAGATTTTTTTATCTGTTTGGAATCAAGTTGCACACTCGTAACCTAATGATAAGAATCAGGTCATAGCGTCTTTACGAGTTTTGAATAGAGCTAAAGGACTTTCAACTTTTGGGTGTTTAAGAGCTCAAGGGTAGTTTTTATCCTTGTTAGGTCTATATAAACATTGTAAACGTTTCATATATCTCCTTTGTTTAAATAAGTAATTTTGTATAACGTTATATAAAATAAACTTTCGTTCCTCTTAATTATAAATGCTTTTTATAAATAATGATGATATATTTGTCTACTTATATCCCTATAATTTAGGAAAAAACGGTATTTTTTTGCTTTTTTTTCATAAAAATTAAGAAAAAATAGCTATTTTTTGATGTTTTCCATAGTCTGTAAGGGATAAACATATTTTAAACTTAATAGTAAATTGTAAAAATCAAATGTGTAACAAAATTCAAAAATTTTTGCTTTTTTCTTTTTGTTTTCATCAAATTATGATAATAAAAAATAAATTTTTTATTAAGCGTTTAGTGATAAAATTACAATTATGCTAAATAATAGAGAAAATAAAATGAATGATATTGTTAATCACTTGAAGAACTCTGGATTTGTTTTTCAAGGAAGTGAAATTTATGGAGGATTGTCAAATACTTGAGATTATGGGCCACTTGGTTCACTTTTAAAAGATAACATTGAGCAAGCTTGAAAACGTGAATTTGTTATCAAAGAAACTAACAACTACTTAATTGACTCAAAAATTTTAATGAACCCACAAGTTTGAGTAACAAGCGGTCACGTTTCTAACTTCTCTGACCCTCTAATCGAAAACAAAGTTAATGGAAAAAGATATAGAGCAGACAAATTGATTCAAGAAGTAAATCCTGATTTAATTCCTGAAAAAATGAGCTTTGATGAAATGGTTGTTTTTGTAAGAGAGCACATCAAAGAATATGAGGGAGATAAAACAGATTGATCAGACATTAAGAAATTTAACTTAATGTTCGAAACTTCTCAAGGAGTTGTTGAGGGTGCTAAATCAAAAGTTTACTTAAGACCTGAAACAGCACAAGGTATTTTTATTAACTTCAAAAACGTTCAAAGAACAATGAGAGCTAAATTACCATTTGGTGTAGCACAAGTTGGAAAAAGCTTTAGAAATGAAGTTACGCCAGGAAACTTCATTTTCAGAACAAGGGAATTTGAACAAATGGAACTTGAATTCTTCACAAAACCTGAAGAAGCACAACAATGATTTGACTACTATGTAAACAAAGCTTATAACTTTGTGCAACAATTAGGAATTTCAAAAGACTTAATCAGAGTTAGAGCTCACGATCCAGAAGAGTTAGCTCACTATTCAGCAGGAACAAGTGATATTGAATTTAATTTTGCTTTTGGTTGAGGTGAATTACTTGGGGTTGCTAACAGAACAGATTACGATCTTAAGTCACATATGAATGCAACAGGAGAATCACTTGATTACTTAGATCCTGAAACTAATACAAAAGTTATTCCATATGTTATTGAACCAAGCATCGGATTAGATCGTTTAATGTTAGCTGTAATTACAAGTGCTTATGATGTAGAACAATTAGAAAATAATGATTCAAGAATTATTTTACGTTTCCCTTACGAAATTGCACCTTATAAAGTTGCTGTTATGCCACTTGTTAAAAAGTTAAATGAAAAATCAAAAGAAATTTTCAACAATTTAGTTGCTGCTGGAATTTCAGTAACTTATGATGAAGCTGGTTCAATCGGAAAAAGATATCGTCGTCAAGACGCAATTGGAACGCCTTGATGTTTAACAATTGACTATGACACATTAGAGGATAATGCAGTTACTTTAAGAAACAGAGATACTATGGAACAAGTCAGAGTATCAATTGACCAAGTAATTTCATTTATTCAAAAATAAAACTAACTAAATTAATTCAAAGGAGGAAATAATGTCAGCAAGATTAACTTCTGAAATAACAAATCAAATTAAGCATGAAAATGATATTGTTGATGTTATTTCTGAATTTATTCAATTACATAAAAAGGGAAATAGTTATGTTGGACTATGTCCTTTTCACCAAGATACCAAACCTAGTTTAAGTGTTGTTCAAACTAAGCAAATTTTCAAATGCTTTGTTTGCGAAACTGCTGGTGACGTAATTGAGTTTGTGAAAAGATACAAAAGCATTTCTTATGTAGACACATTAGAATATTTAGCTAAAAGAGCAAATATTGAACTTGATTTTGAACAATATAAGCAAACTGAAACAATAAATTATTCTCAAGAAGCAATTGAAATAACTGATGTTTTAGACATTGTTAACTCATTTTACAAAGTTCAATATTTAACCAATCAAGCTGCTAAAGAATATTTAGCTAAACGTAAAATTGACAATCAAATTAGAGAAAAATTCAACATTGGTTATGCACCTAAAAATGTTTTGGTTAATTATTTAACTAATTTAAATTATTCAACACATCAAATGCAACAAGCAGGATTAGTTAATGCAGATATGCACGAGTTATTCTGGGATAGAGTAACTTTTGGTATTGCTAATGAACACGGACACATTGTTGGATTTAGTGGAAGAAAACTAAATAACAATGATCCTAATTCGCCTAAATACATTAACTCTCCAGAAACTGCTGCATTTAACAAATCGAGAATTTTATATAACTACCATAATGCTAAAGATTCAATTAGAACTAAAAAACAAGTTGTAATTGTCGAAGGTTATATGGATGTTATTGCTTGTTATAAAGCAGGAATTGAAAACGTAGTTGCAATTATGGGGACTGCTCTTACTAAAGAACATTTAGCACTTATAAAAAACACAAAAGTTTTAATGTTCCTTGATAATGATAAAGCAGGAATTGAAGCAACATTTAGAAGTTTAAGTAGATTATTAGAACACAATTTTGATGTTTCTATTATTAATAACACTTATTCAAAAGACCCTGACGAAATTTTAAATGAATATGGTGCACAAACTTTAGTTGACTTGATTAACAATTCACAAATATCTGCTATTGACTTTCTTTACAATCGTTTAAAAATCAAACATCAAATCAGCAGTGATAATTATGATTTTAATCACTTTAACTTGTTTATCATTGAACTTAATAAATACCTTGATTTATTTAGTGAAAAAGAACAACAATATTTAAAATCACAATTACAAAGAGAATTTAATTACGAACTAAAAATTGTTCCTAAAAGACAAATCCAAGAACAAGTCAAGTATGATGAATTTGTTGCAAATGACCCCTATGCACCTATTGATCCATATGATGGGTTCGTTCAAGCACTTAACAATGTTAGGTTTGATGAAAAAGATTTTTACAGCAAGCTCACTACTTTAGGTATTCAAAATAGATTGAAAATCTTAACTCAAGCTATGATGAACCCTCATATTTTGGATATCCTAAAACAAACTGAACATATTGGTGCTGTTTTTAGCTACCCAACTCAAATTGGTAAGCTATACAAAGAAGTCATAAAAAACACTGCACAATATTTAAATGAAAATTATTTAGACATATTCAAGCAATATTTACTTAAAAATTGTGGAATGACTGAAGCTGAAGTTAATTCAGAAATTATTGAAAATTATTTACACGAGTTATATGAAGAAACAACTTTCTTTACAGAGACAAGCATACTTTCGTTTAATTCATATATAGTAGAACAAGAACCATTTATACAACAAACAATTGCAGATTTACCTAAGGGAGATGCATTGCCACCATATCTTGTTGACACAATAAATAACTTGAAAAAACTTAACTCAAATAAACCTGATAAGAAGAGAGGGAGATAATTTATGTATAAATTTGAAGAGATTATTAATTATATGAAGAGAGAGCTTAAAAAGCACCACAAAGATTACTTAACTCAAGAAGAAGTCTTTGATATCTTAAGCTCAAAAGGTTTATCTATTGATGAAGACACTATTGATGATTTTATGTCAGAATTAAAAGATAACAATATTATTATTGATGATGTTGACTTTGGCGACAATGATGACTATACAGAAGCTGATTTTGAAGATGTAGCACCTGCAAAATCAAAAAAATCTAAGAAAACAAAAGAAAAAAGTCTAGATGACTATGATTTTGAAAAATTAACTGACCTTGATGATCAGGAACCTGACTTTGACGGTGGCTTTGATTCTGATGATATGGATGATGATGAGTATTATGAAGATGACGAAAACGAAGATTACTACACAATTCCAGATGAAGAAATAGAAGCTGATGAAGAAGAAGAGGAAGACGAAGAAAAAGAAACTGAAGTTCATAGATTAAGCGATGAATTCTTTGATGATGCAGGAATTGATTCAGGTTTTGATGATATGGATTTAGTTTTTGAAACTTATGATGAACCAATTGAATTAGCTGACGATACAAAAATTAAATACAACTTATCAAACAAACTTACTGAAACAAATGACATTGTTAAATGATATATGCGTTGAATCGGTAAATATGGAGAATTACTAACTTTAGAAGAAGAAAAACACTTAGCTAAATTAATGGAAAAAGGTGGTTTCAGAGGAAAAAGAGCAAGAGATAAACTTATCCAAAGAAACTTACGTTTAGTTATTAACAATGCTAAAAAATACAAAAACAGAGGGCTTACATTTATTGACTTAATTTCTGAAGGTAACTCAGGTATCTTAAAAGCTGTTCAAAAATATGACGTTAACAAAGGGTTTAAATTCTCAACATATGCTACTTGATGAATTAGACAAGCTATCACAAGAGCTGTAGCTGACCAAGCTAGAACAATCCGTGTGCCTGTTCATATGGTTGAAACAATTAACAAAATTTCAAAAATTGAACGTGAGTTACAACAAGAATTAGGAAGAGAACCATCTGATGAAGAAATTGCAGAAAGATACCAAAATGGATATGATGCTGCTAAAGTTAGATACATTAGAAAAATTAATATCGACCCTATTTCATTAGATAAACAAGTCGGAAAAGAAAACGATTCATCATTCAGTGACTTTGTTAAAGATGACAACATTGTTTCGCCGGTTGATTATGCTTCACAAGAAGAATTAGAAGAAATCTTATTAGATATGGTTAACAACCTTGATCCAGAAGATAAAAAACTTATTTGTAAACGTTTTGGTATCGGTGTTGATGAAAATGGAAATAAATACAGAGTGCACTCATTAGAAGAATTAGCGCTAGACCGTGGAGGAGTTTCTAAAGAACGTGTAAGACAAATTGAAAACAAAATCTTACGTAAACTTAAATCAGATCCAAAACACGGTAAAAACTTAAAAGACTTTATTAGAAACTAAAAACAACAATTAAACAAAATTAGGAAAATTGATATTATGAGAGAAAAAAGTTTAAAAATTAAAGATTTTATTGAATTATTAAACAAAATGTACCCATTAGAAAACAAAGAAATTTGAGATCCATCAGGGTACTCAGTAAAAACAGTTCAAGCTAAAAAATTCAAAGGTGCAGTTTTAGCAATCGACCTTACAAAAGAAGTGCTTCAAGAAGCAATTGACAATGATTGCAACGTTATCTTAACACACCACCCATTCAAATTCGAAAGAAGATGAATTGATGAAGATTACAAAGCACCATACAAAAGAGAAATCATAAATTTACTTAGAAAACACCAAATTACAGCATTCTCAATGCACACAAATTACGACTGCGATCCAAAAGGTACTTCATACCAAATTGCAAGATATATGGGTATAGAAGCAAAACAAAATGAAGAATTAACACAAAAATTCTCATCAGTTGTTGATGCTAATTTATCATTAAACCAAATTAAAGAATTATTAGAAAAAAGATTAGGATTGCACTCATTTAGAACTAATGTTGCACCTGAAAACTACGATAAAAAATTCAAAACAGTTGCAATCTTAAGTGGAAGTGGATACATTGGACAAATTAATGATTTAGCTACAAAATGTGACTTAATCATTTCAAGTGACTTTAGATGAAGTGACTGAATCGTATTTGACCAAACAAACACAAACATTTTAGAAGTTCCACACTTAGATGAAGAAGTATTTGCGCTTGATATGTATGAACAACTTCAAGAAATACTTCCAAATCATAAATTCATTTTTGTTAAAACTAATGTACCATATCACAATATGTAATTGACTAAATTTAACTGCTACAAAGCAGTTATTTTTATTTTTATAATAGTGTGCAAGCTTTAAAAGTTTTGCTACTTTAAACTTTTATTACTATAAACTAAACAACAAAGTGCAATCTTTAAAAAAATAAAAATGTATAATTAATAAAATTTATTTTATTAATTAACTAAAAGGGTGTTATGAACAATAAAAATCTAGCAAATTTAATTAGACCAACTAAATTAGAAGACATTGTCGGACAAAAGCACGTTGTTAAATTACTTGAAAAAGTTATTGCAAACAAAATAACAACAAGTTTTATTTTCTTTGGTGAATCAGGAACCGGTAAGACAACAAGTGCAATGATTTTGGCTAACCAATTAGGTCTTAAGTATGATTTGTTTAACGCATCAGTTGATAATAAAGATAAATTAATTAATATTTTGAAAAATAATGATGTAATCATCATCGATGAAATACATAGATTAAATAAAGATAAGCAAGACATTTTGTTATCTTATCTAGAATTTGACAAGATTATTGTTTATGCAACTACAACAGAAAACCCTTACTTTAAAGTTGTACCTGCTCTAAGAAGTAGAATGCAAATTGTGCAGTTTTTTAAGATTTCAGAAGATGAAATCGCAGAGAAACTTAATCAAATTGTTAAGGAAAGTTTTCCTAACTATTTAATTAGTATGGATGTTCTAAAAAACTTAGCTAGATTTTCTTCAGGAGACTTAAGATTAAGTATTAACAATTTACATATGCTAATTTTATGTTCAGATCCAGGTGTAGAAATTACCAAAGAGCAACTGAAACAAGTTATTCCGAATATTAACTTCTACAGTGACTTAAATTCAAGCGCACATTACAACAATTTATCTGCATTTCACAAATCTCTTAGAGGTTCAGATGTAAATGCTGCACTGTATTATGGGATGTTAATTTTAAAAAGTGGAGATGTTGATGGATTATTCAGGAGAATGATTTGTGCATCATATGAAGATATTGGTCACGCTTCACCGAATGTAAACTTAAGAGTGCTCAATGCAATTGAAGCTTTTGAGCGACTTGGAATGCCCGAAGGAAAATTACCAATTGCTTTTGCAATTATTGATATTGCACTAGCACCAAAAAGTAACTCAACATACATTGCAATCGAAAACACAGAGCAAATCTTAGATTCAGGACAAATTTATCAAATACCAAAACATTTAAGAGATTCACATTATGCATCAGCGGCTAAATTAGGTGATGGAATTGATTACAAATATCCACATAACTACTGAAACAATTATGTTAATCAGCAATATTTACCAAAAGAATTATCTAAAGCAGAATTTTATTTTGCTGGATTAAATGAAAACGAACAAAAATACAAAAAATATTGACAAAAAATCAAGGAAGCAATTAAGGAGGATTAGATGAATTTAAAATTAGAAAACATTAATTCATTAGAAGATCTTAAAGTAGCAAAAGCAAGTGTATTTTCAAATGAAGGAGAAATTTACAAACTTCAACAAGAATTAAAAACAGCCCCAGTTGAACAAAAGAAAGAAATTGGACAAAAAATTACAGTTCTTAAAAAAGAATATGAAGATTTCTTTAAGTTAGCTGAAGAAAGAATTCAAAAACTTGAAATTGAAAAGAAAATTAATTCAGAATTTATTGACGTAACAATTCCTGTTTTAAAACCTGGAGCATTACACCCAATCACACTTGTAGAAGAAAGATTAAGAGATTGATTTTTCCAACACGGATACTATGAACGTAAAGATGGTGAAATTGTATCTGATGAATATAACTTTAAACGTTTAAATATTCCAGATGATCACCCAGCTAGAGGAATGCATGACTCACTTTACATTACAGAACAAACTTTATTAAGAACACATAATACAGGTATTACTGCAAAAGTTCTTGAAGAAAATCCTAATAAGGAATTTTCAACTTTTGCTATTGGTAAAGTTTACAGAAATGATGAAGATGATGCAACTCACTCACACCAATTTACTCAAATTGACTTTGTTACAGTTGGAAAAGTTTCATTCTCTAACTTAATTTGAACTCTTAAAGATTTACTTTCATATGTTTTAGAAGAAAATGTTGAAATCAGATTAAGACCAAGTTACTTCCCATTCACTGAACCAAGTGTTGAAGTTGATGTATTTTACAAAAATAGATGAATTGAAATTTTAGGTGCTGGTATGCTTCATCCAAGTGTGTTAGAAATGGCTGGTTTTGATTCGTCATTTAACGGTTTTGCAGCTGGTATTGGAATTGAACGTATCACAATGATTAAATATGGTTTTACAGATATAAGAGATTTATACAGAAATGATTTAAGAATAATGGAGCAATTTAAAAATGAAAGATAGTTTTTTAAAAATATTACAGTCAGAAGGTCAAAAACCATACTTTACAAAAATTTTAGATAAATTAAAAGAAGAAGAAACAAATGGAGTTAAAGTTTTTCCACACCAAATGGATTTATTTAAACCATTTGAATTCTTCCAAGTTAATGAAACTAAAGTTATTATCTTAGGTCAAGATCCATACCACACATTAGGTTTAGCTGATGGATTAGCATTTTCAACATACGATGACAAATTTGCTCCATCACTAAATAATATGCTTAAGGAACTTAAAAAAGATTATCCTAAAACAAAATTAGAAACAACTTCACTTGTTTCTTGAGCTAAACAAGGTGTTTTATTATTAAATACAGTTTTAACAGTTGCTCAAAGCAAGCCTGCTTCGCACTTCAGAATAGGATGAGAAACTTTCACACACAAAGTAGTTGAGGAAGTAGTTGCGCAAAACCCTAATGTCATTGTAGTTGCGTTAGGTAAAAAAGCACAACAATTCATTAAAGATATAGCTATTAATCCTAAGAACTTAGTTGAACTTGCACACCCAAGTCCATATAGTTACAATAAAGGTTTTGCAGATTCACACTTATTTAAAACTATTAATAAAAAACTTAAACAAAACAATGTAAAACCAATCGAATGAGATTTAACTAAAGGAGGAAAGTAATTTATGATTTTATCTTTAAAACATTTAAATAAATATTTACCAAATATTAAGTTAGATGCAAAAGAAGTAGAAAAAGCATTAAACAACTTAGGTTTAGAAGTTGAATCGGTTTCACCTTTCTCTGACGTTAAAGGTTTAGTATTTGCAAAAGTTTTAGAAGTTTCGGTTAACCCTAATTCAGACAAATTAGATGTAGTTAAAGTTTTAACAAAACAAGGTGAATACACAATTCAAACAAATAATAGAATTTTAAAACCAGGTGACCTTACAATTTGCTTCCCAACAGGTGCATCAAAAGGCGATTTTGTTTTAGCAGACAAAGAAATTAAAGGTGTTTTATCACAAGGAATGTTCGGTGCGTGATCTGAAATTGAATATGATAATTCACTTTTATCATATACTGACTCAATTTTAGTTTTACCAAACGATTTTGCTACACTTGAAGATGATGCAATGGAACTTTTAGGTCTTAATGATACACTTATTGAAATTTCAGTAACGGCAAACAGAAATGATGCGAACTCATATTATGTTTTAGCTAGAGAATTAGCTTCATATTTTGATACTGACTTTATAAGCGTATTAAAAGAAACACCAAGTTCATTTACAACACAATTTACAGTTAATAAAAACAAAGCACAACATTTATCATTTACAGAAGTTAAAGGTAAAAAAGAAATAACTTTATATGAAAAAATGTTACTTGCAAAACACGGTATTGATACAAAATTTGACTGAGCAGTTAATTTAACAAACTTAACATTAATTAACTATGGTGTTCCTGCTCACGTTTATGATGCTACAAAATTAGAAAACAATTTAAGTGCAGATTATTATTCAGGAAAATTAGTTATTTTAGGAAATAAAGAAGTTGAATTAAATAATGTTTTAACAATTTTTGCTAACAATAAACCTGTTTCAGTTGCTTGCGCTATGGGTCTAGAAGACACGAAAGCTACAGAACAAACAAATGATTATTTATTTGAAGTTGGAGTGTTTAAGTCTACAGATGTTAGACATTCATCTAAAGAACTTAAATTAATTTCAAACTCAGCTGCACAAGGTGCAAGAACAATTACACCCGAATTAGCAAGTTTAGCAGTTAAATTCATCAGATCATACTGCAATGATTTACAAGTCTCAAATACAATTGGTGAATTTGAATTTGATAGCTACAAAGAAATAAAAATTGATAATGAAAAATTAAAAGTTTACTCAAATAAATCAGACAATCAATTAGTTGAATTTAACAAAGCTAAAGATCAATTAAGTAAATTAGGATTTATCTTTGAAGCAGACATTGTTAAAGTCCCTAACTATAGATATGATGTTAACTTATTTGAAGATGTTATGGAAGAATTATTCAGATTCTATTCATACAGCAACTTTAAAGAAGAAGTTGTTAAAAACGTTCCATTAATTACACAATCAAAAGATAGAACAAAAAATATTATTAGTGGGATGGGTTATTCAGAAGTTAGAACATTTACACTTGTTTCTAAAGAAAAAGCAAACTTTAAAGTTTTAGACTTAAAAGAAACTGTTAGGCCTTTATTAACATTCGTTTCTAAAGAAAGAGAATACGTACGTAATTCAATTATTGTTTCATTGCAAGAAGTTGTTGAATACAATCAAAAACGTAAATTAAACTCAATTAACATTTTTGAAGTAGGAATGATCGGGAACTCTAATGAAGTTTTAGGTCTTGCTTCAACAACTAAATCATTCTTTGAAATGAAACAAGATATTATTAATTTTGCAAAATTAGATTTAGAATTTGTTCCTTTAAAAGACAATGCTTTAGTTCATCCAAATGCATCTGCAAAAATTGTTTACATTGACCAAAACACAGGTGCACAAGTTGAATTAGGTTGATTAGGTAAAATTCATCCATCAATTGATAAGACAAATGCATTCTATGCCGAATTATTTACAGATGTGATTAAAAACATTAGAAACAAAGAAGCAGCAACTAAATTCCAATCAGTTAATACTGAACCATATAAAACACTTGACCTTACATTTGAACTTGGAAACGGTGAGTACATCAAAGATAAAATTAATCAAATTAAATCAGTTTCAAATTGTTTCAGCATTGACCAAATTGATGATTACAAAAAAGAAAATTCACACAATGTAACACTTAGAATTACAGGTTCAAGTGAGCAAATTGAAAAAATAGATTCACACTTTAACAACTAGGAGACCTATGTATTCAGATATTAGTTTAAAAGATAAATTAGTTCAAGATGCAATTAATAATGAACTAAAAAGACAAGAAGATCACATTGAATTAATCGCTAGTGAAAACTATGTTTCAGAAGATGTACTTAAAGCTCAAGGTAGCATTTTAACAAACAAATATGGTGAAGGTTACTCAAATAGAAGATATTATGGTGGATGTGAAAATGTTGACGTAGTTGAACAAGCTGCTATTGATAGATTAAAAGCTATTTTTGGTGTTAAATTTGCTAACGTGCAACCTTATTCAGGTTCAGTTGCAAATGCTGCTGCTATTGCATCGGTTGTACCTAGTGGAGGAAAAATTATGGGACTTTCACTTAGTTCAGGTGGACACTTAACGCACGGATACAAAATCAGTTTTAGTGGAATTTTCTATGATTCAGTTTCATATGATTTAGGTAAAGATGGAATTTTAGATTATGATGCAATTTTAGAACTTGCTCTAAAAGAAAAACCACACTTAATTATTTGTGGTTATTCGGCTTATTCAAGAACAATTGACTTTGCTAAATTCAGAGAAATAGCTGATAAATGTGGTGCAAAATTACTTGCTGATATAGCTCACATTGCAGGACTTGTCGCTACTGGAGAACACCCATCGCCAGTTGGCTATGCAGATATTATTACTTCTACAACACATAAAACATTACGTGGAGGCAGAGGTGGGATCATTATGACTAATGATGAAGAAATTGCTAAAAAAATCGACAGATGAGTATTCCCTGGATACCAAGGTGGTCCATTATTCCACGCTATAGCTGGAAAAGCTGTAAGCTTTTATGAAGCTATGCAACCTATGTTTAAAGAATATGCAAAAAACATTAGATTAAATGCAGCTAAGTTATGTAATAACTTCATTAACAAAGGTGCAAAAATTATTTCAGGTGGAACAGACAACCACTTATTTATGATTGATGTTTTATCAACATACAACATTAGCGGTAAAGAAGCTGAAGAAATCTTAGGTAAAATCAACATTACATTAAACAAAAACACAATTCCATTCGATACACTTTCACCGTTTGTAGCAAGTGGTATTAGAATTGGAACTGCTGCTATGACAAGTAGAGATTTCACAGAATGAGATAAATTAGCTGACATAATTGATTACACACTTAGAAATTATGAAATGTTAAGTTCAGAAAATGGAATCGATAAACTAAATGAACTTAAACAAGAAGTTTTAGAATTGACTAAAAAATTCCCAATCAAAAAATCATATTTATAAGATGCAATTGCATCTTATTTTTTTACTTTTATAATATTCTCCTAGACTTAAAAGTAAAAAATGTAAATCAAATTTAAATAAGCTAATAAATCTTGAAATTTAACAATCAGATATTGTGTATAGTGTTTAGAATTTGTTAAAATAGACAGATAAAATATAATAAATTTATTTATAAATTTATTATGATTACTCAAATTTCGAGTAGGTTGGTACATTTATGAAAAAAAGAAATAAGATATTAATAACAAGTTTAACTCTCGGAGCAGCTCCGATCCTTTCATTGACTGCAATTTCAGCAATTGTTCAACAAAGTGTTTCTTGAACAGATGAAAATAAAGCTTATTCAAATGATACACAAACACGATTGAATTTAAGTGATTGAATGGCTGATGTTGATGGGGATAAATTACTATCAGAGCTTTCTATACCAGGAACTCACGATAGTGGTATGTATGATGGTAGAGGTGTTAAATGATTCTTCGGTTCTGCTTGAGCTAGAACACAGTACAAAAATTTACCTACCCAATTGAAAATGGGTATCCGTTATTTTGATATTCGCTTAGATAGAAGCAATTTAGTTAATCACGGTGGAGCATATTCGAATAACTTATATCTACAAAATGTGTTAGATGAGTGTAAAAAATTCTTAACTGCACACTCAAGTGAAACAATCATTTTACGTATAAAAGATGAAAATGTAGATGTTGGTAATTTATCTGCTACAGATTGTATAAAATGAAGAAACTCAATAATCGATAATCTTTATAAATTCAAAGATATCCTCTTCAAAAATTATTCTCGTAATAATAATCTGAACCCAACACTTAATGAACTAAGAGGTAAAGTTTTTGTTGTAAATAACTTTCACCACAAAGTTTATTCAGATAATAACTACGGAACTTTCATTGATCACGGTAATAACTGAAATATCTGACAAGATGCATATGATTCAACAGAAGATGTAAAGAAGAGAACATTTGAGTCTATGGCAAACATGTATCAAGATCTAAATGATTTTCACAATGACATAATGACCAACTTCATTTCAAGATCTAACGGTGAGCAACCTTGAAGAACTAGCGAACCTTTAAATAAATGACTTGTTAAAAAACTTCGAGAAAAAGAAGATCAATGAGAACATTTAGGAATTGTACCAATGGACTTCCCTGGAGATGCTCTTGCATTAGCTATAGTGCGTAAAAACTATATGTATAGTCAAAGAGTAATTAACCGTGGAATTTTAGGAAGACAATTAAATGCAATTCCTGTTACTAGATTAGTTGACAATACATCAATTATTGAATTAAACCAACCTATGAAAGATTACTTTGTTGAAGTTTACAAAGGTAATAATCTTTTAGAAAAGAAAAAGATAACTGATACAAATACAAGAATTCAGTTAGCTAATAAATTTGTTTTAGGTGATTCAATCAAATTAGTTTTCTACAAAGAAACTCCAACAAACATTTACTATCCAACTCCAAAAAGAATTTTAAATGTTGAAGGAACACTTACAGTTTCTAGAAACCAAGAATATGTAAATAAACTTCTTAGCATAGGGAGAAGTTATGTAGCATATTCGGATACTCTTGCTAATAGAACTTACCAAAATTTCATTAGATTTCATATTCAAAATGAAATTGTAAGTGTAGCTAATTCATATATCATTCAACCAATGACTGACCAAAGAGGTGAATGAGCCAACTTATTTGATTCAGATAAAACTGAAGTTCAAAATAAAATTACAAACTTAAAAAATGCTTATGAAGCTTTAAAATCAGATATAAAAACATTTAATTCATCAGTTCCATTTAGAAATTCTCAATTAAGTTTTATAACAACTGCTGACAAATCTAAATTATCAGAAGATAGTTATCAAGCATTTCAAGATGTAATTACAACAATTCCTAAATTACCTGAATATCAAAATGTTCTTAACATTTACATCAAGAAGAAAAATAAATTAGCCGGATTAAAAACAATCTTGAATGATCTTCAGGATTATTTAGGACTGTTCAATCAAAAAGTTACTGACTTAGATTTAGATAATTTACAAATTAACTACCAAGATAAAAAAGCAGAATTAAACCAAAATATTCAATCTATTCAAACTATTATCAAAGAAACAATTAATAATGATGCAACTATTGATTTTGCGAATGTAAAAAACAGATTACAAACTCATTATGATAAATGCGCTCAAATTATTAAATCACTTGAAGACTCAAAAAAACAACATGATCAAAACTTATATAGAGAAAGATTAAGAGTTGCATTACAAAAATGTGAAGAACAAAAAACACAAATCAATTACTTACTTGATAACAGTGGTTGAGCAACTAAAGTTGATCAATTAATTACTGAAATTAATGATCAATTAACACTTTCAGAAATTCAAGAAACAAACGTTAATGATATTGAACAACGTATGCAATCTGCTATTTTGATGTTAAATGGACAATCTAATTTAGATTCAATTAGACAATCTATTTTGTCATCTAAATATTTAGAACAAAGCGTTATTGATCAAAAAGTTGCTGAACTTAACCAAAAAAGATCTTATGCAGATGCAATTGCATTGCAAAATGCAGTTGAGCAATTAAATAATTTAGAACATCAAGCTATTAATCAAACAATTGATAGTTTATCTAACTTAACTGATACACAAGAATCAAGTGCAAAAACTTCAGTTGAACAATGTGCAAATAGAGTTGCGATAAATTCAATAGTTTCAAATGTAATTAAATTAAACAACTTTAATGCTCAACTCAAGAATTTTGATTCTGTAAAGTCATCAATTAACTATATAGAAGCATCGACAGATCTTAAAAAAGCTTATGATGATGCAGAAATAGTTGCTAATACAGTTAAAAATTCAAATACATTTGATAGAGGAATTGAGAATATTGATTCTGCAATACAGAACTTGCAGATAGCAAAAAACAACTTAGATGGTCAAAGAAGATTAGATACTGCAAAAGCAGAAGCTAACAAAAATATTGATAAGTTAACTTACTTATCAGACAATGTTCAAAAACCAGCTGCTAAAACCTCTATTAGTAATGCGCAAACTGTAAATGATGTAAATTTAACTGTTTCTAATGGTACAAAATTAAATGCTGCATTAGAACAAATTTCAATTGCTGATTTGAAATTAAATCAACCAGCATATACAGAAGCTGCGAAGAATAAAAAGCAAACATTTGATTCTGCTAAAAGTGCAATAGACAATATCAAATCAAATTCAGACTTTACAAGATCAATTTCTAATATTGATAGCTTAACAGTTAACTTAAAAAACGCTATCGAGGGTCTTGATGGTGAATCTAAATTATCATCTGCAAGAACAACTGCATTAAACGAGTTGAATAAATTAACTAATTTAACTGGAGAACGAATAAAGGCTGCACAAGATGCAATCAATGCTGCTAACACAATTAATTTAGTTAATTTAAAATTACTTGAAGCTCAAAAACAAAATGCAATCAACAAAATAAATTCATTATCTAACTTAGGACAAACCCAAAAAGAAAAAGCAGCTGAATTAATTAATATTAAAACTACAAAAACTGAAATTGATGCAATTCAATGAAATTATTCAAAAGTTGATTATGCGCTTCCAAAAATAAAAGAAGCTGAATATGAAAAATCAACAATAAACTACACTGAAGCTGAAGATTCTAGAAAAACAAACTTTGATACTATATTAGACAGTTTATTACCATTAAAATCACAAACTGATTTTTCAACATTGCCTGCTAACTTTGATGCAAGTGTTATAGCTCTTGAGAATGCAAAAGGTAACTTGAACGGATTAGAAAGACTTAAAAAAGAAAAAGAACAAGCTAACATTTTCATTTCTAATTTAAGTGAATTATCAAATCAACAAAAAGATACTTTTGCAAATAGCATAACTTCAGCTAACTCAATTTCAGAAGTTACAGATATTAAAAACAATTCTGAAAAACTTAATAATGCTTTAATTGAATTAAAAGCAGCAAGACAAGCTGCAAAATCTGAATTGACTAAATTAACACACTTATTAGAAGAACAAATCACAGAAGCAAATAAGCAAATCGATGCTGCAATAACAATTCAATTAACAAAGGACATTGTTACAAACACAACAAATGTTGATGCTGCAATTGAACAAGTTCAAAGATTTAATGATGTTAAATCAAAACCACAATTTACAGAAGCTGATTCAGATAAAAAACAAGCTTCTCAAACAGCGTTTGACAACTTACGAGGTGTAGAAGCAGTAACGGACTTTACAACAAGTCCTATTGCTGACATTGCAGAAAAAACGGAAGCTCTTAATAATGCAATCAACTCACTTAATGGTCAATAAAACTTAGATGCTGCAATAGCTGCTGCTAAATCTTCTATTGATGCGTTGGTTAACTTATCAGATGATGAGAAAAGAGACGCAAAAACTGAAGTTGAAAAACAAACAACTATTGCTAATGTTGCTGATAAATTATTAAATGCTGAAAAACAAGATGCATCAAATAAAATCGACTCATTATCAAACTTATCAGATGATGTGCAAAAACCAGCTGTTAAAGCTTTAATTAACTCAAAAGCAACTAAAGATGAAATTGATGCAATTGTTGCTAAGGCAGAAAAGGTTAACAGTGGTATTTGAACACTTAATGATGAAATTGTGATAAAAGAAGAAGTTCAATATAAACAAGCATCAGATGATGTTAAAGCAAACTTTGATAATGCTATAACTGCATTAGATGGATTATCAAGCTACACAGACTGTGAAACACCGTTTGACCAATTAGATATTAAATTACAAGCTGTATCTGAAGCTAAGAGTTCATTAAATGGTAAAGATAGATTAGATGCTGCAAAAGGTGAAGTAATTAAAGCTATTGAGGGACTTGAAAACTTATCATCAGTTCAAAAAGATGCTGCTAAAAATGAAGTTGAAGCTAAAACATCAATTGTTGATGTTGAAGAAAAATTACTTGAAACTCAAAAAGAAGATGCTATAGCTAAAATTAACTCATTACCTAAATTATCAGAAACTCAAAAAGAAAAAGCTATCAAATTAGTAGAAGCTGAATCAGATAAAGCAGGAATTGATAAAGTAGTTTCAAATGCTTCAAGCATTGATGTAGCAATTGCTAAAGTTGAATTTACTAGAGGAATTGAGTCAGAAATCAAATATACTCAAGCTTCAAATCAAGATGTATTTGATGATGCAGTTACTGCTTTAAACAACTTAACAACAACACTTGACTTTGATGAACCATATCCTAACTTAGATAACAAGTTAGATACATTAAAATCAACTCACGATGCTCTTGATGGTGCTGTTAGATTAAAAACAGCTAAAGAAGAAGCACTTGCTGCTCTTGAAGTTGCTTCAAACTTATCAGATACTCAAAAAGAAGCTGCTAAAAACGCAGTAAACAGCTTAGATGAAGTTTCTAAGATTAAAGATATTAAGAATAATGTAAAAGAAGTTAACAGTGCATTTGATGTTGTTGAGAATGCTGAAGCGATGAAAGAAACAACACAATACATTCAAGCTGACAAACAATTTAAAGATGCATTTGATAATGCATTAGCTGCTTTTGAAGAACTTAAAGCAAAAGAAGACTTTGCTACAGGAATTACTAATTTATCTGAAAGATTAGTTGTACTTCAAAAAGCTACAGAAGCTCTTAATGGTATAGTTAAACCAGAAACTAAACCTGAAGACGATGCTAAAGAAGAAGATAAAAAAGAAAACACAAATAGTGGTTCAAACTTAGTTGGTCCAATTGCAGGTGGTGTATCAGGATTACTTGCATTAATTGGTTCAATCTCTGGATTTATCTTCTACAAAAAACGTAGAAAACTTAATAAATAATTTTCAAATTTAAACTTTCGTCCTAGTGATGAAGGTTTTTTCTTTTGTTTTTTGCTAAAAAAGCAAAAGAAAAGAAGACACCATAAGGTATCTTCTAATTATGTGATTACATCTTATTTAGTTAAAATGTAGTTAAAGAATAATGGTTTATTTTCTTTATTTACAATCTTCATTTTGTGATCTTTTGTTAAATCATATTTTTCAGGTGTAAATAATGTTAATAAACAGTGGTTGTATGTTTCTTCAGCTGTAACTGCTGAAACATTTTCAAGAACTAATTCATCATCGATGTATACGTCAAATGATGACATATTTGACCCTGTTTTTCCAAATAAGTCAATAGCGTCTGAGTTGAATGTAAATTCAAAGTATTCGTTAGCTTTTGAAACTTTAGCTGAAACACCATTGATTGCGTTGTTGATTTGATCATTTTCGTTTGTTAAAAATTCTCAAGATGTTCCATAGAATTGAATTTCAGGGTTGTTAATTGGTAATACTCTCTTGTTTTGAGTATCAAGACCAAATTTAATTTCTCTAATGATTGTAACTTTAAGCTTTCTTGTTTTTTCGTCGTCATTGATTGGTTCTCTCGTTGTTGTAATGTGAACTTCTACAATTCCATCATAAATAGCACCAAAGTCTAATCTATTAGTTAATGGAAGACCTTCTGTATCTTTTGTAGGGTCAACTACAAAGTTTAATGTTTTAAACACAACCGGCATATCAAAAAATTCACCTTTGAATACTTCGACTTTTTCAGTTCTCATAAGTTCGATCGTGTAATGAGTTGGACGGTATTGTTTTTGGAAGTCAGCTTTAGCAACGATATCCATAAAGCTTAATGTAGCAGGTTTTTGAAACTTGATATTAAAGTCTAATTTATCTATTTTTCAAGTTTCAATTTTTGTGTCGTAAATTTGATCGTAAATTGGTTTATATCCTGTATTACCATCAATAACTGTATTACCATCAACATCATTTTTTGTACGTCCTCTAACGCTTAATGCAATAGGGTTTGTAACTCGAGCTGAACCAGCGAATTTTGTAATTTGAAGGTCGCTCTTAGTATCAGTAGGCATAAATCTTGGTTTGTATTGTCATTGTTCACCGGTTAATAATTCTTGGATTTTTTCTGGTGTATCGTATCAATCTGCTGGAAGATTTGGACTTAATGCATAGTTGTTAATTTCGTAGATTGTATTTGAACCTGTATCATTGATTTTTTCCAATCAGAATGTTCTTCTTGGGTACGCACTATCATTTCAAGCAGCGATTGTAAGGTCGTAAACTTGTCCTTTTTGTAATGTTACTGTACCAAAATCTTTTAGTGCATTATTTGATGAGTTAATTTCACCTTCGAATGCATCACCAATCTTAATGTATCCTCAGTTAGAGAAGTAAGCTTTAATATTATATGATCCTGTTTCAGGTGCGATGAATTTTGCCTTAGATTCAACTAATTGTTTTTTACCTGTGAATGGGTTTTGAAGTTTTCTTTGTTCAAAGTCTTCAACAAAAGTATCTTTTGGTTGAATGTTATTTGTTTTAACGTAGTTCATAATTTGTGAAATTGTTCTTAATCCTTCAACTTGAACATCTGTAAGTTGGTAAGTTGTTAAGATCGGACGGTTAACTACGTTTCTAAGTTTAATTTTGTATCTGTAAGCAGGTACATATCTTTTTGGTTTGTTTTCAAAGTCAGCCGGAATAACTTCCATATCAAATTCATCAATTTCAGCAAGTTTATCTGGATTTGCTCTATAGATAACTTTCATTCTTGTAGGATCTGATGGATCAAATTCTAAGCTTCCACCTAATTTTGTTCTTGCAGGGAATTTAAGTTCTTTAATTCTAAAGTTAGAGTTAAGTGAGTTAATTCCATTAGCAAAGTCAAATGTAAAGTCTTGTCCTGCTGGAATTTGGTAAGCTGGAGCTGTATCTGAAGTATATTCAAATCTGTCTAGGTCACTGTTGTATAAGAATTGACCACAAGCATAAATGTTAGCGACAAAATCGAATGATGGTCATTGGAACATATCAAGCATTCTTTCGATGTTTTCTTGATCTGGATATTTAGCCATAAGCTCTTTGATTTTATCTCCAGTTGCTCTTAATTTAGCAATGGCGTCTCTTTCTTTTTGAGCTCATTGTTTATCCATTTCTATTAAGTTTCGAGGTCTATCGGCATCATTATATCCATAGTAACCTTTAGGATCAATTTCTTTACTTCCATCAAATCTTCAGTCATTTCAGTCAGCTTGAACTTTTTCAAATTCAGCTGCAGCTTTATTAGCTTCAGCCATAGCTGCATCAAATTCTGGTTTATGGTCGTTTGCAATATCGACTGTTGGTACTGATCGTTGTAATGATTCAATTGTGCTTGCGTATTGTTTTAATGCGTAGTAGAAGTTTAATTTGAAGTATTTAGATAAGTATCAAGTTGTCTTCAATTTCTTATCGTATAAACCATTTCTTCCTGATGATTTAACTCATTCAATAAAGTTAACTGGTCCTAATGTGTAAATCATATTTGAGTAAAGTGCGTATCAGTCAGCTTTTGTTTGGTTAATTGAATATGAGTTAGCTAATCTAGCTCAGTATACATCAAAGTCTCCTGATGGGTTTGTGATTCCACGAAGTCTTGTTTTATCATTAATAAATGATAAGTTAATTACTGATGGAATGTTTGTTCATCCGTGGTCTCTTACATTGAATGGATCTTGGTGAGGTTGAAAGTTATGGTTAATTTCGTGGTAGTTTCCTCAATCATCAAATCCAAAGTCAGAAGCTCCCTTTAAGTAAGGTGACGCTCATCCGATTGGAGCTCAAAGGTTGTATCCACCACCTCAAGCACCAGCTCCTCCTCAAACGTCATCACAGTAGTTAAGTGCTAACTTAGGTGCGTTGTAGTCAAATCAGAAGTATGACATTTCATAGAAACTGTCTCATTTGTGCATTTTTTCTTCAGGGAAGATAATATCATCAAATTTAACATGAGCAATAGCACTTGATGATGTATAAGGAATTGCTATACCTGTGTAGTTTGATTGAATTGTCATAATAGGTGCATTAATTGTACCTGCTTTAACAGCGGCCATTTGTGCATCTCATTCTGCTTTTGTTGTTTGTCCATAAACGTAGTGAAGTTGTTCAACTGCATTATAAACTTTAACGTCAAATGGAGCAGGGTTACCATTTTGATCTCTAAGAGTTACACCAACGTTAATTGATAATGCTCCACCAAATGGTGAACCAACTTTAACTCTTCTTGTGACTGGGTCAATTTCGTTAAATCTGAATCTAAATCTTGATAGAACAAATGGGTAACGGTTAGAAATTTTCCCTGTGTTGTTTGCTGGGTAGTTGTCTCAGTAGCTTTTGTTTACATAGAAATCAAATGGAACTTCACTGTAAATACCTGTAGTTTCATTTGGTGTTCCATATAATTCTTTAAGAATTTTGTATGTGTCTTCACTAATTTCAAATTCAATAACTTCTCCAGCTGGAGCATATAAACCAATAACGTTGTATCCTGTCATTGATGTGTTAATTGAAATTTCTTTTGTAACTGTTTGAGTTTCCTCTGTAACTACTCTTTCGAATCATTTATCTGCAGCAGGGTGTTTTTTAAGACGGTTATTTGCTATTTCTTCTTTAATGAAGTTTGCATCACTATATTTACGTGCACCTTCACCTGTGAAACCATCTATACCAATAACACCTTCAACTCTTTCGTTGTAAACAAGTTCACCCATACTAAGTTTTTGACCATTTACTTCAAAGAAAGCGCGATCAGCAAAGCTTGAACCATTTTTTTCGTAGTTAAAATCGTATCCAGGGTATCTGAATCCATAACTTGAATACATTTGGTTTAATTTTGTATCATAAACTTGTTTTTGGATTGTAGGTCTAGTTTTTCTATCAATGATTTTATCTGTATATGAAACAATGTCTAATCTATTTGAAAGTAAAGATCTGAATGGTTGAGTATTATTTGCAAGTGGTAATGCTGAAATAGTAACTGGTTTTAATCTTCACATTACATCAGCTGAATTTTTAACTACTAATGAATAGTCTCCATCTCTGTTTACATTTAATGTAGCTGAATGTTCATTTTCAATTAATGTTGTATATCTGTATCAAGATGAGTTAGCTCAATCTACGCCATCAACATTACTTGCTGTAACTGTAGCTGCGTTATTTATCAATAATCCATCATTTGATGCAGTTAATTTTACATTTTGTAATGGGTTAACTTTGTGAACCATTTCCACATTAAGTTTCTTAACGTATTTTTTACCATTGTATGTTCCGATAACTTCAAGTTGGAAGTTAGAATCAATACCGATTTGGTTATTAAATACTTCTAAAGTACCTTTATCAGTAACACTAAATTCACTATCATTTGAATATCATTTGAATTGTTCTGGTTTTAATTCTTCATTTCCTGTGACAAATTGTAATACAACTGGTTTACCTTCTTCTGGGAAGTAACCTTGGTTTGTGATTGTGAATTTAGCATTTTCAGTTAAACGGTTTGTTTCTTCTTCGCTTAACATATCAACTGGTGGATATTCAGGTTCTAGAATTCTTTCTGATGAAGTAGATGAACTTAATTTTTCTTCAGCAACATTTAATGCATCAATTAAGCTTTGTTTGTTTTCTACTGGTGTAGTTAAATCAGTTTTAGTAGCAATAGCATCTTCAAGAGCCTTTTTAGCTTCGTTAAATTTTTGTTTTTGCTCAGCTGATGCATTTGTGTATGCTTCAGATTTTTGCTTTTCATTAGCTTCATTTAATTTAGCAGCTAATTCATTTAAGTCTCTTGAGTTGTTTATAATATTATTAATTGCAGTTTTATCAGCAGCATCATTAATTTGTTTATAAATTGCATCTTTTTGTACTTGAGATAAGCTTGATAAATTAGCAACAATATTTTTAGCAGGTTGCTTGTCAACTGGTTGAGCAGGAGTGGGAGCTTCTTTTTTGCTTAATCCTAATCCGACTCCAGTACCGATTAATGCTGCAGCACCAACACCACCAAGTATTAGACCAATAATGAGTTTTCTTTTTCTATTTTTGCCAGCCATAATCATCCTTTCTTTTTATTTATGACTAAAATAAAATTAAAATTTTATTTTATAAGTATTTTTATTTTATTTTAATCTAGCTTTTATTTATCAAAATAGTTATTCTATTTTTTGTGTGTAAATTTTATATGAATTATTTCTGTTTTTGTTAGTGTGATTAAGCACTAAAATTAACTAATTTAATCAAATAAAAAGTACATTTAGTACCTTTAAGATTTGTAGTAAATGTACTTTTAAGTGGGTTATATAGGTGTAAAAGTTTTATTAAGATTACTGAGTATATCTAATTATAGACATAACAATAGAGTAGTTAATTAAACTTTTTTAATTTAATTATTTAACTAATAAAGATTCTTCATCCATTTCTTTAGGTTTAGAAATATTGATGTAATCTAAAACAGTAGGTGCAACGTTAGCTAATTTTCCATCTTTTAATTTAACGTTTTTATCTGTACAAATTAACATAACTGGACTTGATGTATGTTTTGTAGCTGGTTTACCATTTTCATCTTCTGTGATTTCAGCATTTCCGTGGTCAGCTGTGATGAATACTGTAACATCATTCGCTTCAGCTCATTCAATAACTCTTTTAATTTGTGAATCTAAGAATTCAACTGCTTTGATAGCTGCTTTTAAGTTCCCTGTGTGTCCTACCATATCAGGGTTTGCATAATTCATAATTGTTACATCATAATTTAATGCGTTTGCTAATAATTCGTCTGTAATTCCTTCTGCAGACATTTCTGGTGCATCAGCATATGATTCAACTTTAAGTGAGTCAACCATAATACGTTTTGAATTTTTAAATTCAATATCGTTTCCACCATCCATAAAGTATGTAACGTGAGCATATTTTTGAGTTTCAGCAATTCTTAATTGATTTAAGTTAGATAATTCTAAAACTCTACCAATTGGCATATTGATTTCCATTTCTTTGAATGCAACAATTGTGTCAATTCCTTCATATTTCATCATTGAAACAAATTTGTTAATTACAACTGGATGAGCTGGTTTGTTTGGATATAATGGTGAACCAATAAATAAGTGTGTTAATTGTCTTGCTCTGTCAGGTCTGAAGTTAAAGAAGATAATTGAATCGTGATCTTTTACAAAGTCACTTTTTGGAAGTGTTTGATTAATAGCAGGTACAAAGAATTCATCTGTAATTCCTTCTGCATATTGTTTGTTTACATAATCAATTACATTGTCAAATTTAACATCTGATAAACCTAAAATAGCATCGTATGCTTTATCAACTCTATCAAACATCGAATCTCTATCCATTGCATAAAATCTTCCTGAAATAGATGCGATGTGGTATCCATATTTGTCACATAATGCAACTAATTTTTCAAGTGAAGGAATAATTGATTTAGGAGCAACGTCTCTACCGTCTCCAAAAACGTGAACTGAAACATTTTTAACTCCGTGTTCGTGTGCTGCTTCAATTAATTCAAATAAGTGGTTTTCAAGTGAGTGAACCCCACCAGGTGATAAAAGCCCCATTAAGTGTAATGTTGAATTATTTTTCTTAACATCATCAAATGCAGTTACAAAAGCTTCATTTGATTTAAATGTATTATCATCAAGAGCTTTTTGAATTAATGAAAGCCCTGTGTAAACAACTGTTCCAGCTCCAATGTTTAAGTGTCCTACTTCAGAGTTTCCCATTTGTCCTGCTGGTAATCCTACATATTGACCTGAAGCTTGAATAAGTGAATTTGGATAATTTGCAAATAAGTTATCAAATGTTGGTGTGTTAGCTAATGCAAATGCATTACCTTGTGTTTGTTCTCTTAAACCTAAACCATCAATAACAATTAATACTGTTTTTTTCATTTTTTCTCCTTTTAGTCAAATTCTATAACAGCAAACCTGTTTTTAGAACTCATATCTTTATGTATAGTAATTTTATATTTTTCTTTTAATTTTTCTCAATATTTAATGTGAAATGGATTGATTTCAAAATAGATTTTTCCACCTGGTTTTAAGTAATTTTCTGCATCGTTAATTATTAAATCATAAAAATAAAATCCATCATCTTTTGCATATAATGCATGAAGCGGCTCTCAATCAGTGACTGATTTATCTAATATTTCAGTTTCCTGAATGTAAGGTGGATTTGAAACAATTAAATCAAATTTTTGATTGATGTTTTCAAACATATCTGATTGAACGATGCTGATTGCAACATCGTTTTTTTGTGCATTTATTTTAGATTGCTCAATTGCTTCATAATCTATATCTGATGCAGTTATATTTCAATTTGGATTTGCTTTTTTTAGAGCAATTGCAATAAAACCTGAACCAGTACATAAGTCTAAAACATCTAAATTTTGTTTTTTATTTTCTGAATTAACTAATATAACTAGTTCTTCTGTTTCATATCTAGGGATTAAAACTTTTTTAGAAACATCAATAGTTACATCTGCTAATTCAACATAACCCATTATTTTTTGAACTGGCATTCCTTTTTGAAGTTGTTCTAATTCAAAAGAAGATACAGTTTTTTCTAAACCATATCTTCTTTTTTCTAATAATAAATCTTCTCTTGTAGGCATTAAATTCCAGCTTCTTTGATTTTTTCGTTTTGTTCTTCTGTAAGTAATGCATCAATAATAGGATTAAGTTTTCCTTCCATAACAGGAAGTAAACTTGTAGAGTATGAAATTCTATGGTCTGTAACTCTATCTTGAGGATAGTTATATGTTCTGATTTTTTCACTTCTAGCGCCAGAACCAGCTAATTTTCTGTAACCTGATTCTTCTGCTTGTTTTTTCTGTAACTCAATGTCGTAAAGTTTTGATTTAAGAACTCTCATTGCGATTTCTCTGTTTTGAATTTGGTTTTTACCTTCTTGACAAGTTACAACAATTCCAGTTGGGAAGTGTGTAATACGAACTGCTGAGTCAGTTGTGTTAACTGATTGACCACCGTTTCCTGATGAACGGTAAACGTCAATTCTGATTTCTTCAGATTTAATTTCAACTTGAATATCATCATCGATTTCAGGCATAACTGTAACTGTTGCTGTTGAAGTATGGACTCTACCTTTAGTCTCAGTTGCTGGAATTCTTTGAACTCTGTGAACACCTGATTCAAATTTAAGTTTTGAATATGGTCTGTCACCTTTTACAGCAAATGTAACCAAAGTAAATCCACCAGCTTCAGATGCTGATGCATCTAAAAGTGTGATTTTCATATCATTTTGTGAAGCTCATTTTGTGTACATTCTATATAAGTCACCTGCAAAAATGTTAGCTTCATCACCACCGGCTGCTCCACGAATTTCAACAATAACGTCTTTTTCATCGTTTTCATCTTTAGGAAGAATTAAGATTTTAAGATCTTCAGATAAATCTTCCATTGTTTTTTCAGCTTCATTAATTTCCATTTTTGCAAGAGCAACTAATTCTTCATCTGATTCACTTAACATTTCTTTTGCATTTGCTAAGTTAGCTTCAGCTTCAAGGTATTTATCAAATGCTTCAACAATATCTTTAATTGAGTTAATTTCTTTATTAATTTTTGTGTATTTTTTAATGTCAGAAATTATTTCCTGATCTTGTAAAGATTTTTCTAATTCATCGTGCTTATTTTTAATTTGCATTAAAGAGTTATACATAGTTAATTCCATAGTTAGTATATTTTAACACATAAAAAATCTAAAGTTTTAAAAGATTGGTCTATTGTTGTGTGATGTAAAAATTTTTACATTTCCTAATTATTAAAATATTAATAATTAATATAAGCAGAATAATTTAAATGCTTTTGATTTTCTAAAAAAAGTATATATTTTCCAATATGAGTGCAACAACCTTGAAGAAAAAATTAATTATTGTCGAGTCACCTACAAAGGTTAAGACAATTCAAAAATACGTTGGAGATGAATACAGTGTTATTGCATCTGTAGGTCATTTCCTTAGAATGAAGATTTCTGGTCTTTATTCGTTAGGTATCGATTTTGATACTTGAGAACCTCTTTATACAGCTGATAATACAAAGAAAAATATTATCAACGAGCTTAAAAAAGCAACAAAAGAAGCAGAACACGTTTATATAGCAACTGACCCTGACCGTGAAGGAGAAGCTATTGGGTACCAATTAGTTGATTATTTAAAAATACCCAAAGAAAAATACTCACGTATTAAATATAATGAGATTACTAAAGATGCTATTTTAAGATCCTTAGATAATCCAACAGGTATTGACGATGCTCTTGTTAATGCTCAAAAGAGTCGAAGAATGCTTGACAGAATTATTGGATTTAGATTATCTTATTTATTAAGATATAAATTCAAAAATACACCAGGTCAACCTACAGCAGGAAGAGTTCAATCAATTGCTCTTAAATTAATAGTTGATAGAGAAAAAGAAATCAGAGCATTTATTCCTGAAAAATACTTTACCCTTGATGCTAAATTAAATAACAATCCTGTTTTAGCTGCATATCACAATGAAGCTAATGAATCAGATAGAAAAAACTGAATTTACAGTTCAGAAGTTGATGTAATCAAAGAATACTTTGAGTCAGCTCCTAAAGTTTTAAAAGTAACTAACAAAAAAGTTTCTGATAGAAAAGTTGGAGCGATTCAACCGTTCAAACAAGCTGTTTTATATAAAAAGTCACCATTTTCATCTAATTCAACAACAAATATTCTTAAAAAACTTTTCGAAAACGGTTTAATTACTTATCCAAGAACAGATTCAACACGTTTATCTCAATCATTTATTGATGATGCACATAAATTTATCAAAAATAAGTGAGGTGAAGATTACATTGCCGATGAAATTAAAGGATTTAGTGGAGATCAAGATGCTCACGAGGCTATTAGACCATCAGATGTTTCATTAACACCTGAACAAGTTCAAATTCACTATCCAAAAATGGAAGATAATGATGTAAGAATTTACAAATTAATCTATGATACAACACTTCAAGCTCTAATTAAGCAACCAATTAGAACAAGTGTTCAATATACTTATGTAAATGATAAATACACATTTAAAAATTCTTATTCAACAATTAAATTTAATGGTTACTATGTTGTAACAGGTAAAGAATCTGAACAAGTTGATCCAAATTACGAAATTGATCAAGAAGTTAAAGTTGATGAGTTTATCTTATGTGATCACGAAACAAAACCGGCACCAAGATATAATGATGGGACACTCATTGAAGCGCTTGATAACATCAAAGTCGGCCGTCCATCAACATTTGCTTCAACAGTTCAAATTGTTAAAGACAGACGTTTTGTTGAATTAAACAATGGTGCATTACATCCTACTGAATTTGGTGAAATTATCTTACAAAACTTGATCGCAGCTTTTCCTAATATTATTAATGAAAGTTATACAGCACACGTTGAAGAAGAATTAGACCAAATTGCTGAAGATGAAATCACTAAAAATGAAGTTATGCAAGATTTCTGGGATAACTTCCTTGTTGAATTTGATAATGCACAAGGTAAAATTACACCTTACACATTCAAATTAGAACAATTGGACACAACTTGTCCTGAAGATGATGGTATCTTAGTTAAAAGATATAACAAGAAAAATCAACCATTCATTGCTTGCAAAAACTTCCCTAACTGTAAATTCACAAGAAACATCGAACCAGATGATTTTCCGAGCGAATCAGATGATGAAGAAATCATCGATGAGTATGATGATTAATTAATTAAAATTATTTAGATGAGCAGATTTAAAAGTCTGTTCATTTTTTAATTAATTTTGTTATTTTAATTGCGCTATTTAATCAAAAACATCAATTTAGACCATAAAATAAACTAATTTTATGATTTTTAAAAATTAAAAAATAAATTAAAATTATGAAACTATGAATAATAAAGGTATTTTAGAGAACAAAAAAGAATTTGAAGCAATAGTTATAGGTGGAGGCCACGCTGGTGTTGAAGCAACTTTTGCTTTAGCTAATATGGGTCACAAAGTAGCTCTTATCACTTTTGATCTTTCAAAAGTTGCTATGATGCCTTGCAACCCATCAATTGGTGGACCTGCTAAAGGAATTATTACACGTGAAATTGATGCACTTGGTGGAGTTCAAGGTTACTTTTCAGATTTAGCAATGATTCAAATTAAGATGCTTAATGAATCAAAAGGACCTGCAGTTAGAGCTATGAGAGCTCAAATTGATAAAGAAAAATATTCAGCACTTATTTTAGATGCATTACAAAATCATAAAAATGTAAATTTAATTGAAGGAGTTGCTGAGGATATTCTTGTTGATGATAATAACGAATTTAAAGCGATCAAAATGGAAGATGGTTCAATTTTAGATGCTAAAGTTTTAGTTATCACAACTGGAACGTATATGAACTCAAGAATTCTTAGAGGTGATGAAATTAAAATTTCAGGACCTGATAATCAAAAAACAACACCAAAATTATCACAATCACTTGCTAAGTTAGGTTTTGATTTACAAAGATTAAAAACTGGAACACCTGCCAGAGTTTATGCTGATTCAATCGACTTTTCAAAAGTTGAAAAAGAAGAACTTAATGATACTTATTTAGCTTTCTCATCGCGTTCAAATGTTAAACTTGATAAGCAAATTTCTTGTTATTTAACTTACACAAACGAGAAAACACACGAAATTATTAGAAATAACATTGATAAATCAGCTATGTATTCAGGACTTATTGAAGGGATCGGTCCAAGATACTGCCCAAGTGTTGAAGATAAAGTTATGAGATTTGCTGATAAAGAAAGACATCAAGTTTTCTTTGAGCCAGAAACTGCTGATGGTTCAATTATTTATGTAAACGGAATGTCTACATCAATGCCTATTGAAGTTCAAGATTTAATGTTAAGAACAATTCCTGGTTTAGAAAATATGAAGGTTCAAAAATGAGGATATGCAATTGAATATGATGCATTAAATCCATTGCAAATTACACCTACATTAGAATCTAAAGTTATCAAAAACATCTTTACAGCTGGTCAAATTAATGGAACAAGTGGATATGAAGAAGCAGCAGCTCAAGGTCTTATTGCTGGAATTAATGCAGGAAGAAAACTTGAAGCTAAAGAACCATTGATTCTTAAAAGACACGATGCTTACATTGGTGTTTTAGTTGATGATTTAGTTACAAAAGGGACTAAAGAACCTTACAGAATGTTAACTTCAAGAGCTGAATATCGTTTATTATTAAGAAATGATAATCCTGATATTAGACTTGCAAAATATGGAAATGAAGTTGGTTTAGTTTCTGATGTAGATTACCAAAACATAATTAATAAATACCAAATGATTGATGAAAAAATCAATGAATTAGAAAACACATACTTATCATCTAAATCAGAATTAGCTAAGAAACTTGGAGTAGAAAATGGAGTTTCAATGTTAAGAGTTTTAGCTAGACCAGATGTTGATCCGGTTGATGTTTTAGCTGACTTCCCTTACAAAAATGAATTAACTATTATGGTAAGACTTGAAGGTTACATTAAGAAGCAAAAATCTGATGCTCAAAAAATGAATAAATTAGAAGACTTTAAAATACCTAAAGATATCGATTATTCAAAAGTTCAAAACATAGCTACAGAAGCTAAACAAAAACTTGAAAAAATTAGACCTTTAACAATTGGGCAAGCATCAAGAATTAGTGGAATTAACCCGGCTGACATTCAAATGCTTATGTTCCATATTGAAACTAGAAAAAACAAATAATGAAACTGAATATAGTTGCAGTAGGTTCATTAACAAAAGATTTTCAAGTTTTATATGATGATTATGTTAAGAAAATTAACTTCTTTGCAAAGATTAATTTAATCGAAATTAAAGAACAAAAGATAGATAACATTCAGTTAAAAATTAAAAAAGAAACTGAAATGATTTTAGAAAAGATACCTAAAAATTCAAAAGTCATCTACTTATCATTACAAGGAAAACAATTAAGCTCTGAAGAGTTTGGTTCAACATTTTTAGATATTGATAATGTAACTTTTGTAATTGGTGGTTCAAATGGAGTTGATGAAGAAATGTTCGCTAATAGAATTAACTTCTCAAAAATGACCTTTCCACATCAATTATTTAGAGTTATGTTAGTTGAGCAAATTTATAGAGCGTTTACAATTAGAAATAATATTACTTATCATAAATAAACTCTGTAATGGAGTTTTTTATATACTCCCCAAGACATATTTGATAAATAAAGTTTGATCAATTAGTAAATTAACTTGAATTTGTCTAATGTTATTTTCATTTACAAATAATTTCAGTTCATTACTTTTAATAAGAACATCAGAGTGATCTTGATTAGAAATATCGATATTGAATTTATAAAATTCATTATCATAAACAAAACTAACATAACAGGTATCTAGTTTTTGATTATCAATGTTGAAGTTGTATAAATATAAATCATCACCTTCTGCAGTTATTAAAACTGGTTTATATACATTTACTTTAGTTGAACATAAGACTAAAATAAGCGCTGCGAAAACGAAAAACAATATAAGTAGTATGCAGAAATTTCACTTATGTTCTTTAAGATAAGTTTTCAATATTCACTTCCTTGGAATCATCGAAAATATATCTATTATTGTGTGAAATTTCTACAACTAATTTGTTTTGCAAATTATTTTTAATAATAGGTTTTAGTTTTTCAAACATTGATCTATCGATATTTGCAAAAGCTTCATCTAGTATCAATAAATCATAGTCATTTAAAAATATATTTAGCAAATTAACAAATTGAACCTGACCACTAGATAATTGGTCCAGTGATGAATTTAAATTAATGTTTAATTCATCAATGAATTTATCTAATTTATTGTTTTCTAAAATTGACTTGAAAATACTAATATCACTTAAACATAGGTATTCTAGTGTTCTAATCTTTAAATTTAGCATCTGATTTGAAATATATAAAACTCTTTGTTTGTATGTTTCATCTAAGAATGGATTGAGCTTTTGATCATTAACTTTAATAATTCCGGATAAACTCTCACACGAGCCGTTCAATACAGAACAGAGTGTGCTTTTTCCTGAACCATTTTTACCGACTAAATGTATGTTCGAATCAATCAATAGTTTTCTGATTTCTAAATCTTTATTAACTTTTAATGAATTGTATGAATAACTTATATTAGAAAGTTGAATTTTAATTATTCTTTCCTTCTGTAAGCTAGTTTTAGGTATTTTTAAGTCTTCAAAATTTAATAATGAAATCAAATCTAAATCCTTTTTATATTGACTATAACTAGTTATTAATGGGATTATATTTTTAATTGGCTTAGTGAATAAAGAAACACCGGTTAAAAAGAAAATTAAATTGATAACACTTAAATTTTGATTTCAAATTTGAATAGTTCCTATTATTAAAATTAATAAAGGAACTAAAAAGTCTAAAAATGAACTTAAATAATTAATTAAGCTTTGTTTATTCTTAAAAATAATTGAATCACTACGCAATTTCTCATTCACATAAGTAGATTTAAGATTTAAATTATTAAGCAGATTTTCATTATGTGAAGTTTGATTTAATTTGTAAATATTAAATAAGGTATCTTCAAACATAATTGACTTATTGAGTAATTTATTGAAGTTATTATCAAAATTAGTTTTATTAATAAAACTTAAAATCAATGTAATTACTGAATAACAAAAAATTATTAAAAGCAACACTCAATTTATATTGATTAGTAAAATAAATGAAACAGCAATCGAAATAACTGTGCTGATTAATTCAGGAATAAAACACAATTTAAATAAACTTAAATTATCAAGTGCAATAATTCTGTTTTTAAAATCTGCAAAAGTTAGCAAATTAATTACTTGCTTATTTTTAAATTTCAATTCATTTATTAAATTATTAATTAAGTCACTTTTATATTTAGTTGATATTTTATACATCAGTTGTCTGGTCAGTAAGTTAAATGTGAAATTTATTAAAAATAACACACTAAAAATCATTCCTAAGAACATAAGAATTTGATCATCTTTATTTAAAACAATATTATTTAGGATAATTTTATTCAAGAATGGAAACGAAATATAGATGCTTATTTCTATGAGTAAACAAAATAAGTATAAAAATGAGAAGCTAGACCATAATGAAATTTTTAAACTTCTGGAGTTACTTATCAATGGATTTGGTTTTATATTTTTCTTGTTTTCTTCATCTTCATTATCAATTTGCTTTTTGCTTTTACTAAATGCAACAATAATGTTAGTGAATTTAGTTTTAAATTCATTTTTACTCAATTTAACATCGCCATCAATCGGATCATAAATATAAAATTTATTGTTCTTGATTTTCCTAATTACAATCATATGGTCTGAAGTATTATTTTTGATAACTGTTGCAATAGGAAAAACTTGCTTTTCTAACAAAAGCAATTGTTCACAATTAATTTCATAAGCATTAAGCTCCAAATTTACTTTTGAAGCAAGGAGTTTGATGTTTTCTAAACTTATACCTGCTGTACTGTATTGAATTTGCAATTTTAGATTATTAATATCTAAATTTTCTTTGTAGAAAAACTCGTGAAAATAATCTAGCACATATAATGAGCAATCTCTTTGATCTACTTGTGTCTTCATCTCATTATATTTAGTAATTTTTGTCAAAAAGGAACTAAAGCACGATTTTTCCACTAAAGTTTTCGCAAAATTGAAAATACAAAAGTTTTTAAAACTTTGTATAATTAATTTATCAATAAATTTATCAATAAATTAATGTTCAAAATTTAAAAGGAGGACTAATGAGCAAAAAAGTAGTAGCACTTGCAAGTGACCACGCAGGTTACAAATTAAAAGACGAATTAGCATCATACTTAAAAGAACAAGGGTTTGATGTTGTAGACTTAGGACCTGAAACAGATTCAGTTTCAGTGTCATATGCTTCAAAAGGTAAGGAATTAGCTAACTATGTAGATGAAGCACACCCTGATTTTGGTATTGCAGTTTGTGGTACAGGTTTAGGTATTTCATATGCACTTAACAGACACAAACACATTCGTGCAGCTAGAGTTACATCTGTTGAAGATGCACACTTAGCAAAACAACACAATAATGCAAATGTTCTTGTATTCGGTGGAAGACAAGTAACATTTGAAGAGGCTAAAGATATGTTAAATGAATATATGACTACACAATTTGAAGGAGGAAGACATCAATCTAGAATTGATGAGCTTGACGAATAATTATGGCAAAAGTAAATGAAGTTCAAGAAAAAGAAGTTAAAGAATTAGACGCTGTTTGACACGTTTCACAACACAATGATGGATGAAAAGTTATCAGACAAGGTGGAGTAAAGGCTATTAAAACTTTTGAAACACAAAAAGAAGCAATCGAATTTGCTAAAGAATTAGCAAAAAACAACAAAGGTAGAATGTTAATTCACAGTACAAAAGGTAAAATCAGAGGTGGATCAAACTACCAAGAAAAATAATTTAAGTTATTTAAATTTACATAGACAGAGTGAAATCTGTCTATTTTTTCATCTTTTTTTACATAATTTCAGGATTTTTGACTTTTTACTTCCGTTTTTTTTTTTTTTTTAGAATAGAGTTGAAATACAACAAATATTTACATATTTTGATGAATATTAGCCTTGTATTTAATAGATTAACAAACATTTAAGGATTAGGAGAAAAATGGCAAATTTATATTCACATAATGAAGAACAAAACCAAAAAGGTTTTGAACCAACAGCTTCAAGTGTTGAAATCGCAGCTCAAGCTTCTACAGCTGCAAAAATATTTTTATACATTATTATGTCTATTCCACTATTTTTAGGTTGAATTTGATACTTCAAAAGAAAAAATAGTTTAAATAGAATGCAAAATGATATTAACAACAGTGCATCAAGCATTGATGTTCAATTGCAAAAGCGTAACGATACACTTGTTAAATTAGTACAACAAGTTAAATCATACAAAATTCACGAAGCTGAAGTTTTCGAAAACGTTACAAAAATGCGTTCATTAGCAGCTGGTGGTAGAGGAATTGAAAACTCAGCCGAAATTGAAAACTTAAATCAATCAGTATTCGGTCGTTTAATGGCTATTTCAGAAAGCTATCCAGAACTTAAAGCAAGTTCTTTATACACTGAATTAATGGATGAAACAACATATATTGAACGTGAAATTGCAGCTGCTAGAAGAAATTACAACGCTCAAGCTAACACATTCAATAAAGAATTATTTACAATCCCAACAAAAGTTGTTGCTGCAAATATGGGATTATCAACAGTTAGATTATTCCAAGCATCTTCTAAAGCTAGAAAAGATGTTGATATGCAAGAATTAGGTTTATAAGATGAAAAGAGTTGAAGATTTTGTTACTATAGAACAGTTCAAAGAAAAAACTGATCAAGTTGTGCTTCCAATTATCCAAAATGCAGTAGATGATGCTTACAAATCGCCTTTATACAAAAAATATAAAAGTATGAAATATGGAGCTTTAGGTTCAATTGCAAGTATGATTTTATCTGCTTTAATAGCGATAATATGTTTTATTGCAGTAAAAGATGCAATGGCTAAACTTGTTTTATTTGGTATTTTTGGTCTTGCCGCTTTTATTTGTTTCATATTAACACTTGTGTTTGTGCAATTAGCTAAAAAGAGAAACTTAATTTTTAGAAGCTTTATTGCAAACAAATTAAGAGAAGATAACGTTTATGGAAAAGCAGTTAATTCAGCTGATACAAGATGAAAATATAGAAATGATGATTTTGAACCTAGTTCAATGAGACATAACTATGATTTTTCAACAGAAAGATTCACAACCAAAGAATATGAATCATTCAAACCTGCATTTGTTCCACGAAATGCTTGATTAGAAAGTGCATCACCAGTTCAAACAATTACAATTGATGATAAATATCACGCACACGTTTCAGTTGCTGAATGACTTTTAGTCACAAGAGACAAAAAAGGACACGAAACAAAACAAACTTGATATTCTACTTTACTTAAAATTGATGCTAGAGCACTTAAAGAAAGAGATAGAGCAAACTTTACATACTTTAATAATAAAAATGGTCTTCAGCCAGTAGAAATGGAAAACAAAGAATTTAACAAAATTTTCAAAGTTGCAAGTGATAATTCAACAAAAATGTACCAATTATTCACACCACTTGCAATGGAAGAATTAGTTAAATTAATCAATCAAGGTTTACAACACACAAACATTAAAAAAGCTAAAGATTTTGAATATTGAGCAAACAATGATATTGTTTACTGTTCATTTGTAACTCCATCCGGATTTATGAATATTGATATTCCGGTTTTTGTTGGTAAAAAAGACAAATTTGTTGCAAAAATTTACAAAGATGTAGTTACTGATATTTACACTTTATACTTTGTATTAGCATTAAGTTACATTCCTGTTTACTTATATTAATCAAATCGATTACACAACAAGAAATTGTTGTGTTTTTTATTATTTTTTTACTCAATATATTTAACTTATTTTTATATAAAATTATAGATAAATAAAAAAAAGGAGATTAAATATGGCAAATTTATATTCACATAATGAAGAACAAAACCAAAAAGGTTTTGAACCTACAGCATCAAGTGCTGAAATTCCTGCTAAAGCATCTACAGGACTTAAGATTTTTATGTACATTTTAATGACTTTACCTTTAGGTTTAGGTTGATTATGATACTTTGCAAAGAAAAATGAATTAAACAGAATGCAAAATAACATTAACAACAGTGCATCAAGCATTGATGTTCAATTGCAAAAACGTAATGATACACTTGTTAAATTAGTGCAACAAGTTAAATCATTCAAAATTCACGAAGCTGAAGTTTTTGAAAACGTTACAAAAATGCGTTCACTTGTTTCGTCAGGTAGAACACTTGAAAATTCTGAAGAATTAGACAAATTAAACCAATCAGTGTTCGGTCGTTTAATGGCTATTTCAGAAAATTATCCAGAACTTAAATCAAGTGCTTTATATGCTGAATTAATGGACGAAACAACATACATTGAACGTGAAATTGCAGCTGCTAGAAGAAATTACAATTCACAAGCTAATATGTTCAACAGAATGTTATTTGAAATTCCATCTAACCTTGTTGCTGCAAATATGGGATTATCAACAGTTAGATTATTCCAAGCATCTTCTCAAGCTAGAAAAGATGTTGATATGGTTGCTCTAGGATTATAAAAAATATGAAAAGAGCTGAAGATTTTATTAGCATAGATAAATTCTATGAAAAAGCAAATCAAACTGTATTACCAATCGTTAAAAATCGTGTAAATGAAATTACTCAATTACCAATCTATGTAGCTTATAAAAGAACCAATAAATATGCACTTAGGGTGTTTTTAGCATCAATAGGTGCTTTCTTGTTTTCTGGTTTTTTTCTTGGATTAGAAACTACAAAAGAATATGGTGGTTTTAGAACGCTTTCGGTATTTACTACCTTTGCAATTATTTTTGCACTTGTATTTGTAATATCTATACTTGTTGCTATTGGTTTTTGAATCAAAGCATGAAATATTAATAGAAAAATTAAAAAAAAAATCATAAGTCAGCTTCATAAATCAAATATTTATGGAGTTGCAATTGAAGCTCTAATTGACAGATGAAAATATGAAGGCACAAACTTTACACCTACATCTATAAAACATAATTTTGATCCTAATACAAATAAGTTTACAAAAGAGGAATACTTAAGTACTAGACCTAAATGAATACCAAATGATTCACAACTAAGAGGTGTAACTGAAATTCAAACAGTTACTATTGATAATAAATATCACGCACATATATCAGAAGCACATTGAGTCGATTTCCACAGAGATAAAGATGGCAATACTCACGAAGAGCATTACTATAGTGCTTTAATAAAAATTGATGCAAGAGCACTTGCTCAAAAAGACCAAGCAAACTTTACATTCTTTGGAGATAAGTTTTCTAATTTAGAATCAGTAGAACTTGAAAACATTGAATTTAACAAAATTTACAAAGTTAAATCTAATAATCCAACTAAAATGTTTCAATTATTTACTCCATTAGCAATGGAAGAAATGAATAAACTTTTCCAATTTGGTATTAAAAATACAAGCATTATAGCCAAAGGTATGCGTTATTGAGCTAATAATGATGTAATTTACGCCTCATTTCAATGTTCATCCGGATTTATGGCTATAAATTCATCTAGATTTATTGGTAATAAAGAAAAATTAATCAATACAATCTACAAAGATGTTATTAAAGATATATACTCTTTATACTTTATTTTAGCTTTAAGTTATATACCTGTATATCTTTATTAAACCTTAAATTTCACAACAATAAATATTGTTGTGTTTTTATTTAATACTTTATAATATATACACTTTATTTTATTTGTTATATTTACATAGGAGATACAATGAAAAAAGTTTTAAATGAACTTAGTTTGAAAAATAAAACAGTTTTAGTTAGAGTTGACTTTAACGTACCGTTAAAAAATGGTGTTATCACATCTGCTAAAAGAATTGTTGCAGCACTTCCTACAATTCAGTACATCATCAGAAAAGGTGGAAAAGTTGTTTTATTTTCACACTTAGGAAGAGTAAAAACAGAAGAAGATTTAAAAGACAAATCATTAAGACCAGTTGCAGTTGAATTAGCTAGATTACTTAAAAAACCAGTTACATTTGTTCCTGTAACACGTGGAAACGTTTTAGAATCTGCAATCAAACAAATGGAAAGTGGTGATGTTATTTTAGTTGAAAACACACGTTTTGAAGACTTAAATAACAAAGCTGAATCTAAAAACGATCCATATTTAGGAGCATACTGAGCTTCATTAGGTGATGTATTTGTAAATGATGCCTTCGGTACAGCTCACAGAGCACATGCATCTAATGTTGGTATTGCTTCAAACATTGCTGAATCAGCTTTAGGATTCTTAATGGAAAAAGAAGTTTCATCATTATCTAAAGTTTTACAAAACCCAGAACACCCTTATGTAGCTATCGTTGGTGGAGCTAAAGTTTCAGACAAAATCTTAGTGTTAGAAAAATTAGCAGAAATTGCTGACAAATTAATCATTGGTGGAGCTATGGCTTACACATTTATGGTTGCTCAAGGACAAAAAGTTGGAACTTCATTAGTTGAAAATGATTACATTCAATTAGCTAAAGATTTCTTAGCAAAATACTCAGACAAAGTTATCTTACCAGTTGACCACGCTACAGCTGAAATGTTTGCAGACGTTGAACCTACAATTCAAGAAGGTTCAATTTCAGATGGATTTATGGGGCTTGACTTTGGACCAAAATCAATCCAAAACGTTAAAGAAGCTCTTGAAGGAGCTAAAACAGTTGTATGAAACGGACCTATGGGAGTTGCTGAATTTGAACACTACAAAAATGGTACATTAGCAGTATGTGAAGCTGTTTCTAAATTATCAAACGCTTACACAGTTGTTGGTGGTGGAGATTCAGTTGCTGCTGTTGAAAAATTAGGAATGGAAGATAAATTCTCACACGTTTCAACAGGTGGTGGAGCAAGCTTAGAATTATTACAAGGTCAAAACTTACCTGGTGTTGACTCAATTCAAGACGCTGAATAATTAACCGAATATTTTACAAATAGCACCAAAAGTGCTATTTTTTACACATTTTGTGAAAAATTAAGGAGTTTACTTTACTTTTATTTGATAAAGATGTATAAGTAAAATATATTCAATTTTTTCAAATTAAATATATTTAATAAATTAACAAACATTCTTTTTTTAGACAAAAGAATAAAAGAGGATAAATGAAAAAATGAAATTCTTTCTTTTTGTTACAGGTGTTTTATCAGCGGCATCAATGCCGCTTATTGCCGGTCAATGTTCTGCAAAAGAACAAAAATCTGAAGAACCTAAAACACCAACCAATTACGAAAATGCATTCGTATTGCAACCGGCTGGTACATTTGAAAATGTAAATGCTAAGGTTAAAGAAAAAGCTAAGCAAATTAGCAGATATAGTCTTTTAAAACGTTACAAAAGTTTCAATGGTATAGGGATTTTTGGTGGTATTTTTGGTAGTGAAGGAAATGATAATAAAATTCTTCTCCCTAAAGAAGGAATTACAATTGATCAAATCCTTTCAACTATGGATGCTAAAGATAACATGTGTTTTGATGGAACTTGAAACCCAGAAACAAAAATACTTACAATTAAATACAAAATCAAAGATAATGGTGACAAAGTATACAAACAATCATTTACTTTAAGCTAGAAAAATTACGAAAATTTCAAAATTAAATTAATCAAAATAACCAAAATATATTAGCATCTTGTGAAAAAGATGCTATTTTTTACACATTTTGTGAAAAATTAAGGAGTTTGCTTTACTTTTATTTGATAAAGGTGTATAAGTAAAATATATTCAATTTTTTCAAATTAAATATATTTAATAAATTAACAAACGTTCTTTTTTAGACAAAAGAATAAAAGAGGATAAATGAAAAAAATCAAATTCTTTCTTTTTGCTACAGGTGTTTTATCAGTGGCATCAATGCCACTTATTGCCGGTCAATGTTCTGCAAAAGAACAAAAATCTGAAGAACCTAAAATACCAACCAATCCAGAACCACAGCCAGTTCCTGTTAATCCAGTAAATGGTGGAACTGATAATCCAAGAACTATAGCAGCTCCAGTTGACCAATACGAAAATGCATTCGTATTGCAACCAGCTGGCACATTTGCATATGTAAATGCTAAGGTTCAAGAAAAAGCTAATCAAATTAGCAGATATGGTCTTTTACAACTTTACAAAGGTTTCAATGGTATAGGAATTAAATCTGGTGGTCAAGGCGATGATAATAAAATTCTTCTTCCTAAAGAAGGAATCACAATAGACCAATTCCTTTCAACTAGAGATACTACGGATAACAAGTATTTTGATGGAACTTGAAATCCAGAAACAAAAATACTTACAATTAAATACAAAACCAAAGATAATGGTGACAAAGTATACGAACAATCATTTACTTTAAGCTAGAAAATTACGAAAATTTCAAAATTAAATTAATCAAAATAACCAAAATATATTAGCATCTTGTGAAAAAGATGCTATTTTTTACACATTTTGTCAAAAATTTAAGAAAATTCTTACATTTTAGGGTAAAAGGTGTATAAAATAGTTATAGTTATATTTATATATATTCAATAAGAAAGAAAGTATAATTTAACTATGAACGAAATTAGTTTAAAAAGAAAAGAAGCAAGATTACATCAATTGATTGCTGACATAGTGACTAATGATATTACAAATTCAAATGTAATAGACCCAGTAGTGATGGATATTCAACTATCACCTGACTTATCACACGTGAAAGTGTTTGTATCATTATTCAAAAACGAAGAAAAAGGTATTGAAGCATTAAACAATGCAGCAGGTTATGTTAAAAAAGTGTTATCCAAATCACTCGATTGACGTAAAGTGCCTTCAGTTCATTTCCACTTAGATACAGTTTCTAAGAATGGATACAAAATTGATGAAATCATTAGACAAATTAAAAATGAAAATTAGTTAAATTATTTTTCAATTTTCAAAATTGAAATTGAAAAGGAGAAATTATGAAAAGATCTTGAAAAGTTGCATTCACCATTTTAGGAGCTGCAGCATTAGGAACAGCTATTGTTACAATTCCTATGGCGGCTTTAGGAAAATTCAATAAAGGCGACAATAATAAAGATTTAAAACAACCTGCAAACCCAGGAACAGGAACTTCAACTAACCCTAAAGATGGTAATCAAAATCCAAACACAGGTAACCCTGGAGATGGAAACGGAGGAAACGAAACTCCTAATCCGGACCCAGTGACACCGCCAGTAGAAGAGAAAAAAGTATCAGTAACACTTAATGCAGATGTTACAGGAAAGAAAACAGCTTACGTAGCTGATATTAATGACTTTACAGTTGATGTTCCAGAAGGTGTTACACTTGTTGAAAAATCAGTAGTTGACTTATATGAATTATCAAAATCAGATACAGATGAAGGTAGAGCTGCTAAAGAATTATTATTTGCTGGAAAAGCTAAAGTTACTGTTAAAACAACAAAAGAAGGTCAAACAGAACCTACATCAGAAGACTTCGAAGTTGCAGGTTACATCTCAAAAGAACAAGCATATGAAAAATTCAGAGCAGTTTTAGCGACAATGTCAACAACAGTTGATAAAGAACAAGAAAACAACCTTGCAATTCAACCTCAAACTGCTAAAGGTGTTTCAGCTGGTGCTAAATATTTAGCTGGTTCGTATACAAACAAAACATTAGAAAATGTAATCAAAGTATCAGTTCCAGGTGAGGATTTAGTTAAAGGAGCATTTACAGTAGTAGATGCAAGCACAAACCTTAAAGAAGGAAAAACTAAAGTTATTCCGTACTTATACTTAGATGATAAATCACACAATGATATCTTTATGTACAAATCAGGAAGTACACAAGCTACATCATTAGAAGATGAAGTTGAAGTTACACAATTGCCTGTTTTAGCAATGAGTGCTGCTGGTATTGCTAATACATACAATGTTCAAAAAGCATTTACAATTGACGAAGCAAAATTATTAGAAGCATTAAATAAACAAAGTATGAGTGAAGTTTCATTTAGTGACTTAACAGTTGAAAACGTTACAGCCGCATTAAAATTCACACCAATGACAATTCTTCCAAAAGCTGGTGGTGAAGAATATGGGTATGTATTAGATGCAAACTTCAAAGAAGCATCTAAATTCAAAGTTGCAAAAATCGAAACTATTCCGGGTGATGCATCTGAAACAAGTGCAAAAATTAGTTTTGAATTTGAAACAGTTGTTCCTACAGTTGCAGAAGGTCAAAAAGTATTCTACTTCGTAAAATCAGCTGAGCCAAAAGCTACAGAATTAACAGAGGCAATGAATGGAAAATTCTCACAAGTTCTTAATGGATTAAAAGCTAAAGAAACAACACCAGCTACAGCAGATGGAGAGGAATCAAGAACTGATACTGGTTCTACAGTATCAGACCAACCTGTTGCAGAAGCTGAATCAGCATACAAAGATGCATTCGTTGTATTATCAACAGCTACATATGCTAACGCTAAAACTACATATGATGCTAAACAAGGAAAAATTCAAACAAACGGTTTATTACAATCATACAGTAAAGGTGCATTCTTCGGTATAACATCTGGTGGTAATGGTGATAACAACAAATTATTCGCACTTAAAGAAGGTTTAAGCGTATCAAACATTGTTTTAAAAAATAGTAAATTCCTTAATGGAACATTAGATGAAGCAAACAAATCAGTTACAATTACATATCAAGTTTCAAGTGAAAATAATAGAGAATACACACAAACATTAGTATTACCTGAATAATAAATGATTAATTTAGAACCCACTATTTTAGTGGGTTTTATTTTGCGATTTTAATCTTATTTTCAAAACAAAATTTTTGGTTCATTTTCCTTATTTTTCTTAATCATTGTCCTGAAAAATAGAAGCAAACGCAAGGTTATTTAATGGATTTATAGTAAAATTATCTTGCTAGCTTTTCAATGAATTTATTAGCCCAAAATAAATGACTGAATAATTAGTAAACATTTGATTAAATTAGGAGATAAAATGAGAAAACTTTTTACAAGTGAATCAGTTGGAAGAGGTCACCCAGATAAATTGTGTGACCAAATTTCTGATGCAATCTTAGATGCTTACCTTGCTTTAGATCCAACATCAAAAGTTGCTATTGAAACAATGGCAAGTGGGCATAATATTTTCATAGCAGGAGAAGTTAAATCATCTGCTGATATTGATGTTATAGAAATAGCTAAAAACATCTTAAAAGAACTCGGATACTACACAACAGAAACAAGTTTCATTACAGACATCAAAAAACAAAGCGAAGATATCGCTATGGGTGTCGAAAAAGGACACGAAATCGGTGCTGGGGACCAAGGTTTAATGTTCGGTTATGCAATTAACGAAACACCTGAATATATGCCTTTAGGAATTACATTAGCTCATGCTTTAGTTAAAAGAGCTGAAAACTTAAGACAAAATATGGAATTCAAATGAGCTAAAGCTGATATGAAATCACAAGTTACATTAGATTACACAGACAAAGACAATGTATTTGTAGACACAGTTTTGTTAAGTATTCAACATTCTAAAAACTACAACGAACAAGAGTTTAAAAAATACATTAAAGAACAAATTATCTTACCTGTATTAAAAGAATACAACTTAGATGCACCTAAACACATTTTAATCAACCCAACAGGTCAATTTGTTATTGGTGGGCCTATTGGTGACACAGGTCTTACAGGACGTAAAATCATCGTTGATACATATGGTGGTTCAGCAAGACACGGTGGAGGAGCATTTTCAGGAAAAGATTCAACTAAAGTTGATAGATCAGCAGCATATGCTGCTAGATGAATTGCTAAAAACATTGTTGCAGCTAATTTAGCAGACAGATGTGAAGTTCAAATAGCTTATGCAATCGGTGTTGCTAAACCAGTTTCAATTATGATTGAAACATTTGGTACATCTAAAAACATTCCAGACAGTGTAATTGCTGACTTTGTAACTCAATTATTTGATTTAACACCTAAAGGTATCATTGATGCTCTTGGTCTTAGAAAACCTATTTTCTTACAAACAGCATACTATGGACACTTTGGTAGAAATGATTTACACTTACCTTGAGAACAACTTAACAAAGTTGAAAAACTTAAACAATTAGCTACACAATGATTGGAAAATCAAAAATAATGGATCAAAAAGTATCTGAATATTCGTGTGGCGCAATTGTTTTCAAACAATTCAAAAAACAAATTAAAGTTTTATTAATTAAACAAATTAATGATGTTTGAAATTTTCCTAAAGGACATATGGAAAATAACGAAACAAAACTTGACACAGCGCATCGTGAAGTTTTTGAAGAAACATCAATTAAAGATATAACAATTTATGCAGACAAATTTTATGTTGACACATATTTTGTTAATCGAACAGGTAACTGAAAAGAAGTAACTTACTTCTTAGCAGATACTAAAACCACTTCTTGTCCTAAGAAACTGCTCTCAGAGGTCAAAAAAGTGCATTTTTACCCTATGAAAAGAGCTTTGAATATTCTTACATATAACAAGTCAAAAGCATTCTTAAAACACGCTTATAAACAGTATTTAAATATTACAAATAGCAAGATTAAATAGTCTTGTTATTTTTTATATCTTTATTTAATTAATTAACTTAAAAAAGATATAAAAAATCAGCACTATTTGCATAGCACTGATTAATTGTCAACGAAATGTTTATTATTGTGATTTGTTAAGCTCTCTATTTTTATATATAAAAATAGCAAGAAATTGTTTTTTCCTGCTATTTGTTTGAAGCATATTCTCATAGTTGAGCATATAGATTTTTATTTTTTATAAGTTCATCGTGAGAACCTTGTTCAATGATTTGTCCATCATTTATAACAATTATTTTAATAGCATTTTTAACTGTGCTTAATCTGTGAGCTATGATAAATGATGTTTTGTTTTGAAGCAACTTATCGGTTGCTTTTTCTATTTGGAATTCTGTATGTGTATCAATATTAGATGTCGCTTCATCTAATATTAAAACTATTGGATTTTTATAGCTAGCTCTTGCTATAGAAATAAGTTGTTTTTGTCCTTGAGATAAATTAGAACTTGAATTAGTTAACATAGTTGAGTATTTATCATCTAATTTTTCTATATGTTCAACTAAATTAGTTGTTCTTGAAATATTAGATAGCATTTGTTCGTCATATAAATCAGAACCATATGTTATATTGTTTTGAATTGTGTCTGTAAACAATTTTGTTTCTTGAAGCACATAACCAATAGATTTTCTAAGAGAATGTTTATCAATATTCTCAATAGGTATATTGTCATACAATATCACTCCATCAGTTACTTCATAAAATCTAGTTATTAAGTTAACTATTGTTGTTTTTCCGGCACCAGTTGGTCCAACGAATGCAATTTTATCTCCTGGATTAGCTACAAAACTAATATCTTTTAATGTGTATTTTTCATCATTTTCATTGTATTTAAAATATACATTTTTAAATTCAATTTTACCTTGTGCTTTTTGGTAAATGATTTGATTTCCTACTTGTGTTTTTCAAGCATAGAAACCATCTTTATCATTTAAATTAACTTCAGTGTATTTATCATTTTCATTAATTACTTTAACTAATTTGATAGTTCCTTGATTAATTTCGCTTTTTTGAGCTAATATATCGAAAACTCTTTTTGAACCAGCTAACGCAAGCATAAATGAGCTTACTGTTTGAGTCATTGTTGAAATTGGGCCTGAGAAACTTTTAGCTGATTGAGAAAATGAAACAACAATACCGATTGTCAATCCTAGAGCAACTCCGTTACCTGATTGGTTTGTGATAACAACAATTGCTCCAATCATAATAACAAGAGCATAAGCGATGTTGCTTAAGTTCTTTGATAAAGGTCATATGATTGAAGAAATAAATTCAGATTTAAAACTGTTTTTAGTTAATGTTTTATTAATATCAGAGAACTTCTTAACTACATTAGCACTTTGACCATACATTTTAATAGTTTTAAGTCCTAAAATAACTTCTTCTGCATAACCTGTTATTTGACCGTTATTTTTTTGTTTATTAATAAAGTACTTACTTGATTTTTTACTAATAATGTATGCACTAAGTGCTATTAGTATTGTTAAAGCAACCATTATCAAACTAAGTAATCAGTTAAGTACAAATAAGATTGTAAGTGATACAGTTAAAGTTATAAAAGATTGAATAATTGTAATTATTGTTCTTGATAGAAACATTCTAAGTGTATCTATATCTGAAGTAAATCTAGATACTAGATTACCTTTAGATTTTGAATCAAAGTATTTAATAGGTAAAGTTTGTATATGCTCATACAAGTCCAAACGTAGTTTAGTCATTGTTTTATAGGTAATAGATATCATTATTCTATTAGCTATGAAATCACAAATAATACTTGTTAAGAAAATAAATGCAGATACACAAATAATTATGTAAAACTTATCTTCATTAAACGGATTTGTTCCTAACAATAATTTGTCAACTATTACATATCCTAAAAATAGTTGGTTATATATATTACCCATCGCACTAAATATAACTAAAGTAAAAGCTAAAAGCAATCATCCTTTATTATGTTTTCATAATAAAGAAACTAACTTCTTAAATGAATCTAACTTTTCTTCTTTAGTTAGTTTTAAATTAAGATTGTGATTAGGTGATTTAAATGATTGCATCGACCTCATCTAAACCTCCTGCATTTTGTTGTGATTGGTATAGTTCATTATAGTATTTACTATGTTTAAGTAAATACTCGTGATTACCTTGAATTTGGATTTTTCCATCTTGTAACAAGATGATATTATCACAATCTTTGATTGAACTAATCTTTTGTGCGATGATAATTTTGGTGCAATTTTGTAATTTTGACACAGCATTTTTCACGTGATTTTCTGTTTTAGAATCAAGCGCTGATGTTGAGTCATCTAAAATTAAGATTTTAGGTTGTTTAAGTAATGATTGAGCAATTGCTAATCTTTGTTTTTGACCACCAGAGAAGTTTCTTCCTCTTTGTTCTACTACGTGATCTAATTTATCTTCTAATCCATAAACATAGTCGTAAATGTTTGCTTCTGATAATGCTTGATAAATTTGCTCATCAGTTGCATCAGGATTAGCAAAAAGCATATTTTCTCTAATAGTTCCTTTAAATAAAGTTGGATCTTGAAACACAACAGAAATCTGTTGTCTTAGATTATCTTTTTGAATCTTATTAATGTTAATCCCATCAATTAAAATAGCTCCATCTTTAACTGAATAAAATCTAGGAATTAAGTTAATAAGTGTAGTTTTCCCTGAACCAGTTTGTCCAATAATTCCAAATGAACTATTAGCTGGAATTCTAAGATTAATATCTTTGAGTGCTTGATGACTTGAATTTGTATATGAAAATGAAACATTCTTAAATTCAATGTCACCAATTACATTGTGTTTGATTGCGTCTGTTGTATCTAATATAGTAGGAACATAATTTAAAATTTCTTTAATTCTTTTTGAAGCAGGAATTGACATTAAAATTTGACTTAAAACGTTCATAATTCCCATTAGGGAACCTGAAACCATTCAGATGTATGAACCAAATGCCATAATTGTTCCAATTTGATTTTTTTGTCCTAAATACAATTGTGTTCCAACTATTGCAAGTGTAATAAATGAACTATAAATTATTCCATTAATTAATAAACTGTTAAAAGTTAAGTACTTATTAACTTTAATATTAGTATCTTTGAGTGTATTAGCTAAAGATGCAACTTTTTTGTATTCTGAGTTTTCAGTTACATATGATTTGATTGTTCTAATGCTGTTTAAGTTTTCTTGAATTTTTTGATTGTATAAATCATATTGTTTATACATTAGTTTGAACTTAGGAAAACTAATAAATCAGATTAAAACAAAGAAACTACATAATATTGGTAATGTTACTAAGAATATAGATGATAAAGTCAATGATAGTTTAATTGACATTATAAGGGATAATAAGAAGATAATAGGTAACCTAATAAAAGTTCCGATTATGTTCCCAAATGACATTTGAACATTATTCACATCTATATTCAGTCTATTTAAGATAGAACCATTTGTAAAATGGTCGATATCTTCAAATGAAAATTCATTAACTTGTTTAATTATTGCGTTTCTAATGTTTTGAGCATATCTAGTGGATGCAATATTTAAAAAATATACACCTAATATACCTGTTAGAAGCGCAATAAGAGCAAGAGCTATTAGAATAGCTCCTTTTTGCAGTACAAAATTAATGTCAGCTGTATTGTTTTGCAATGCATTAATTACGTCTTTTGAAACATCAGGTAAAAATACCTCCATTAAAACTCCTGCTGAAATTGTAAAAATAGACAAAAGACCATATATTCTAACGCCTTTTGTTAATTTTCAGAAAGTAATTTTTGGAATTGGTTTTTGCATATTATTTTTTATTTACGCTTGAAACGTATTTTAAGTTGTGGTTGTGTTCTCCAACTTCCATTACATGTCCATCTGCAAAACATTTGCAAGCCATTTTGTCAAGTAAAGCAGGATCTGAGTGTTCCATAATTTCTTCAACTAAGTAACCATATTGTTTTTTAAATTCATTTGTTACATAGTATTTTGACTTTTTACCTTGTTTTGTTCTAGCTACCACTTTGTCTCTTCTTAAATCACCTAAGTGTTTTGAAACGTTAGCTTGTTTTTCCTTTAAAAGATCAACTAAATCTAAAACGTCACATTCTTTTTCGTGACAAGTAAATAAGTGAATAATTAAATTTCTTTTAACGTCCTTAGACATAAATGTTAAAAATTTTTCGATTGTCATGATAAGTTCTCCTATCTATTAAAAGTCATCGTATTGTCCATCATAAATTCATTCTTCTGTTTTATCTTGCATCGTTGGATGAATTATATGAGATTTTTTCTTATTTAACACTTCTTCAGCTTGTTCAACTTTATCAAGTGTTATTTGTTCTTCTTTTGTAACAGCTCTTGGGTTAAATGATTCAAAATTTAATACAAAATTATCATCATCTTCATCACTGTAATCTAGGTCATCTACTTGTGATTCTTGTGAATCTGTAGAAGTTTGTTGTTCTTTAGTACTGTCTGCAACAAATTCTTGTGTTATTTGTTCTTCTATATTTTCTGGTTTGATTTGGAAAATGTCATCAAATGATGAATCAATTTCACTTTGGTTAATGAATGGTTCTTCTGTTGGTTGTTCTTCTTTGCTTACTGTTTCTTCTAAAGCAACAGGTTCTTCATTAACTTCTTCATTTTGTATATCTTCTATCATTTGTTCAGTTTCAATATTATCATTTGAAACTTCATTGTCTTCAAATATTCAGATTTCTTCGTAAACATCTGAATCATTTTTATTTTCTATTTTATTATCATTTTCTAAGTTTGATTCATCAACTAATTCATCTTCTGAATTAATTTCTTCTTCAAGTGTGTCTTCGACTTCTTCATGTTCATTTTGTTCTTGAATACTTTCTGAAGTTTTGCTCTCCATAACTTCTTCTACTTCATCTTCATCAGATGAATCAAAGTAAAAGATTTGTTCCTCTACAACAGTTTCTGTTATAGGTTCAGCTTTTTCTTCTGAGTGAATTACAACTTGTTCTGCAGGTTGTTCTTCAGCTTCGTTTATTTGTTCATCATTAATATTTAAATCAACTTCATCTACTTCTTCAGCAATTGGTTCAATTGTGATTTGTGCAGTTAAAATTTGATTTTGTACTTGTGGTTCTTTAGTAACTTCGTGTTCTGCAGTTTTATTAATTGTGTAAGTATTTGTTACTTGACCTTTTGAAGTTGATTTAAACTCTTTTGTTTTTTCAGGTGTAAATCAACTATTGATTTGATTTTGAATTCAAATTCAGTTAATAGGTGTAACAACTTCCACATCATATGATTTAGATTTTAAGAATTTAACTGCATCATATAAAGACACGAAGTTTTCTTTTGAATTTGCATAGTACATTGTGTCGAATGAAATACATTTGAATGGTATTTTGTTGTATGTAACTACAATGTCTATATCTAACGAACCAACTATGTAATCTTTGAACACTTCAAAGTTTGGGTCATATGCAATTGCACTTTTAATTCTATTAAATACTAAGTTTTTAAATCAGTCGTCCTTGAGTTTAGTATTTGAAATTGAATAATGGTTTTGATCAAATGATTCTTTGATTTCAATTCTTCTTTGTTCTGATTCTTTTTCTAAGAATTGAAGTCAAGATTTGAACACTCTAATATCGTCAGATATTTCAGGTGTTAAAATGATATCTTCAGATTTGATTGTCTTAATGATGATCATTTTCTCTTTAGCACGTGAAATCGCAACGTTAAGAGCGTTTTTACCACCTGGACGTGAAACGTATGTAGATGATAATTTTGTGTTCTTATCGTAAGCAATTGTTGCAATAACTAAGTCAGCTTCGTCCCCTTGGATGTTTTCAATGTTTCTGATTAAAAGTCTCTTGCTGTGAATTGCTTTTTCAAGTAATGGATATTGATTGTAAATCAATTCTGTTATGTAATTACTTTGTTTAACGTTAAATGATAAAAGAATTATTTTCTTATATTTATCTATATTTTCTATTACTTTGTCTATAGCTAATTTAGCTTCAACGATGTTTTTGTTTTGGTCTCAAGAACCATCTACTTGGTAAACTTCAATTGGTTCATTATTTCAAGCATTAGCGGCATCTAAAACGTTAAGTTTACTTTGGTAGAAAGTTTTTGATGAGAACCCCATAAGTTCAGCGTGATTTGAACGATAATTCTTATCAAGCATAACATTATGAACCCCTAATGAAAGTGCATAATCTAGAACTGATTCAACTTTACCAAAAATCGAATCATCTGTAATACGTTGCACGAATCAAGAAGTCGGTTTCATTTGCTCTGTGTCACCAGCAAAGATTTTGAATTTTGCTAAATAAAGAATTGGAATGGCATTTTCAATGAAAATCTGACTTGATTCATCAAGAATTGCATAATCAAATTCTTCTTTAGATCAACCTGATAAATCTGTGTTAGGTGTAGCAACTACAATCGGGAATAATTGTTTAATCATTCCAGTGAATTTTTTAACAAATCTGTAAGGTTCTAAGTTTTGAATTCTTACTGATTGAGCAAATTCTCTATATTCTTTTTTAAGTTTTTCGTCAAATTTATTAATTCTAGCCACTATTAAGTGAGCTACAAAGTCTCTGACTTCTTCTATACTCATTCTTTGTGGTCTAGGTTGAATGTTCTTGTAAGCTGTAATTAAATTATTAAGTTTTTTAAATGGACTGTGTTCTGAATTAATGTGCTCAAATCCAATTGTGTTTACAAATTTCATTAAATCATTTAATGAACCATTGAATGTAGGCATTTTTTCGTCAATTAAGTTACCTAATTCTTTTAGTCTTCTATATTCTTTTACAAAAGGTAAATATTTATATTTACTTAATTTAAGTAATTCTTTAGCTGTTTGATGGTTTGTTGGTTCAGTCGGATATTTAACATCTTTCGGAAGCAATAATAGAAACTCGATGTCTGTTAAATGATCGAAATCTTGCTTTTGTGATGCAAAGTAGTAGTAAGTTAATAAAACATCTTTTGCAAGTGAATCATTTAGATATTCAGAAGCAGCATCTATAAAGTTAATTTCGCTTTCTGAAATAACATTCAAGGGATGGAATCCATTTGTTCCACTAAAGTTCTCAAGCATATCTAAGTATTTTTTAATAGGTTCATAGAATGATTTTCTGTTTGTATTCTTTGTATTTAATATAAATAAGCAGAATGCAGATAAATCATTTAATCTATTTTTAATAACTTCAAGTGCAGCTCTCTTTTGTGAAGCGACAATTGCTGTTTTCTTTCTTACTAAGATGTTAGCTAATATATTAACTATTGTTTGAGATTTACCTGTACCAGGTGGACCTCAAATAACAGTGTTTTGAAGCATTGAACTTACGATAGCCTTATCTTGAGATAAGTTTGAATCTGTTATCTTGATTAATCCTGTGTTATCTCTATATGTATTATGCTCAACTGTAGCTTTATAAATGTTTTTATTAAACTCAACTTTGATGATGTTATCAATTTCATCTTTTTGAGCAATCTCTTTCATTCTGTTTCTAGCATACCCACCTCAAGGTTGGTAAATTCCTAAAACAGCACCTGGATGGAATTTAATGTTTTCATTAGTAATTTCTTCCTCAGGATTTGAGATTTTCTCAAAAGGCTTTTTAAGTGAAACTGGTAAATCAAATAAATCATTTCAATCTTCTTGTAACTTATTAATTAAAGTAGAAATCTTGTAATCTTTAAATTCTGCGTCAATAGAAATCTTGAAATCATTATTGTTTAAGAAGAATACAAGTTTTTCATTAACTTTAATATCTCCATCTGATTTAATAATTGGTTTACCATTTACAAAATCAATTGAAGCTTGTTTTAAGAATAAAGGAGCATAAATGAATTTGTCATCTTTCTTAAGCGAAATAAATAGGAAACCTATATACAAAGGTCAAATATTTGTTTCATCAAGAATGTTGGTTACTTTGTCATCTAACAATTTTCATTGTGTGATTGACTTTTGTAACATTAACTGTAAGTCATTTAAAATCTTTTTCTTGTAGTATTCTCAATCTTGTTGTACATTTTCTAAATTAACTTTAATTTTTAAATGATGCAATACATCAAGTTTGCTTTCTAAATATAAGACCAAGTTATCAGGTCCTGTTATATTAGAAATCTTTTCAATCAAAGTAATTACATTATTGTCTAGCGCACTTATTTGAAATGTTTCATTGTTATAAAACGTATCTCAGTTTTTATCTCCTATAAGCGAATACAAGTCATAAAAATATTTATTTTGTATTTTAGTAAATATAGAAGAGTCAGTCTGCGAAATATCTAATAAGTTATCTAGAATAATCTTATATTTGTTTTGTTCTTTACTCATTTTGTAACCTCATTATTTTACTTGTTGTTCTAATTGTCTTAATGTTTCATTAGCATACTCACCAAGTGTTATAGATACTTTAGAACTAGATAATAAAATTCCACTTACACCTTTTAATTCTTTTAAAGCTTCTGTATCGACTTTGTTGTTTGATTTAACTGTTACAACTAGTCTACTTATTTTAACTTCTAAGTTATCAATATTTTCTTTAGTACCTAGAGCACTAACTAATTGTTCAACTTTGAAAGGCAGCTTGTTGCTTTGGTAAATAGTATTCTTAGCTTTCTTTTCTTTTTTTCATTTAATTCATATGAAACCTAACGTAATAATAGTTAGAAAAATAATCTTTGTCATTTGTTTAGTCATAGTAATAATTATATTGTAAATATAATTATTATTAAATATTTTTTATATTATATATACATATAATATACATATACACGTGTGAAAATACTTTTAGCATAGTGTACAAGGCATTTTAGTCAAAAAATAAAACTAAATTATTACTAAAAATGCATATATTTTTATATATACATTTTATGTATATATAAGACTTTTTTTACAATAAATTGCTATATAATTTACTTCATGGAAAAAATAGGTATTATTATCGATTCCTTTTCAGGAATCTCAAAAACCGAAGCAGAAGCTTACGGATTTTATTATTTACCATTACAGATAGAAATTGATAAAAAAGTTTATCAAGATGGTATAGTTGACCCCCTTGAAGTTTTAGAGCAGCTTACTGCTGCTACGAATATTAAAACTTCATCACCAAAATTAGATATCCTTCAAAGCACAGTTAAAAAAGCTGCTGAGGAAAATCAAGAAGTTATTTATTTAGGTATATCATCTAAATTGTCTTCTACACCAAATCACGTCGCAGCTATGTCTAATGAATATAAAAACATTCACGTAGTTGATAATCACTTCGCAGGTGTTCAATTATTATATGCAGCTAAATATGCTAAAAAACTAAGTGAGCAAGGCTTAGAAGTTCAATCTATTATTAATCATCTTGCTAAACTAAATCACAAATCACACACATTCTTACTCCCTATGAACTTAAAATATTTAATTTCAGGTGGTAGATTATCATCAGTTAAAAAGTTTATCGCTTCAAAAGTAAGTATTTACCCTGTCCTTTCGTATGATAAAAATGACGCAGTTTCATTTGTTTCATTCAAATTAACTTCATCGGGTGCTATTAAAAAACTATTTGAAAAAGTTATGGAAGTAGTTGATAAGCCAGAAGATTATGTTTTCACTTGAATGCACGGTATAGACGAAAAAGTTAATAAATTAGTTCAAGAACAAGCGCAAAAACACTCAATTAAACTTGTTAATGAACAACTTACTTCAAGTGTTATTTCAGTTCACACAGGTCCTGAAGCTTTCGCTATTATGATAACTCCAAAAGAAGGTTACGATGCCTAGACAAAAGAAAAATGCTAAAAAACCAGGTTACTCAACAATTAAATCAGAGAAAAAATATACTCAATTAGTTGATTTAGTAATCGAAGAGAATGTTAAAGATGAAACATCTGTTAAAAGATATAAGAAAAATAGACTAGCATATATACTAGCTATTTTCTCTTTAGTTCTATTAATTGCATTAGTAGCTGTCTTAATTACAGCTATTGCACTTAAATGAATATAGTTACATAATCAAAGACATCTTAACGTAGTTGTTAAGATGTTTTTTGATCTGATTTTAGTGTTTCTTGTGTTTAACTTGACTAAATTTAATTATTTAATCGATTGATTTGAATTACTTTTACATTTCTTAGATTATCCATAACCTTATCGTGAATGATTTGTAGAATTTCTAATTCATTAAACTCACTAATTTTCTTATGTAGCACTTCGTGATTAATGTTGTATGAATTCTTAAATAAGATATCTTCTTTAATTTTAAATATTGTGTTTACATTAAGCTCATAATCAGTTAGCCCATCTGCAGTATATAAAAGTACACCCATATCAGTGTCTAATTTGAATTTCTTGTGTTTGACCTCACAGAATAAGTATTCATTACCCACTTGTAAGATTGGCATAATTAATTTATCAGTCATTTTCGATTTTTTAAATAAGAAGTCGAATAAATCATCACTAATTTCATGAACTTCAAATAAATCTATAAGTTTTTCTTTATTTTTCATTTTGTACCTCATTTATTTAGTAAATTTAGTCAAATTTGAACTTAATTTGAATAAAGCGCATTAAAAAATCACCATCTTATGATAGTGATTTAATAATTATTAAAGGATTAGTATCCTTCTTTAGAAGTTTTTCCTTCAACAATAGCGATTGAACGACTTGTTCCAAATCTTGTAGCTCCAGCTTCGTACATCGCGATTAAATCATCAATGTTTGCAATTCCTCCAGCTGCTTTGATAAGTAATTTGTCTCCACAAACGCTTTTCATAATTTTAACATCTTCCAATGATGCACCACGGAAGCTTGTTCCTGTTGAAGTTTTGATGAATTCAGCACCTGATTTCATAACGATTTCAGTTGCTTTTCTGATTTCTTCTTCTGATAATAAAGCTGTTTCGATGATAACTTTGAGAACTTTATCTCCACAAGCTTCTTTAACTTTTTTCATGTCGTTAAGAACGTATTCGTAGTCTCCTTGTTTGAAACGTCCGATAGCCATAACCATATCAATTTCTGTAGCACCGTGTTCGATAGCTAATTTAGCTTCATGTGCTTTAACTGCTGTAATGTTAGCTCCTAAAGGGAAACCAACAACTACAGTAACACCAATTCCTGTTCCTGCTAATCTTTCAGCTGCGTATTTTGCTCATCCTGAGTTAACACAAACTGTAGCAAAGTCATATTTAATAGCTTCATCGATTAATTTATCAATGTCTTTTTTTTGCGCTTCAGCTTTTAATAAAGTATGATCGATTAATTTGTTGTAATTCATTTTATCCTTTGTTTAAATTTAACTATTTAAATTAAGTGTTTAATGTAATTATTGTAATTTGGCAATAATAATTTTGTTTTCAACTTTTTCTTTATTGAATTTGTATCCTTGTTTAAGTTCGTTAACTAATTCAACATCGATTGGGTTTGATGAATATAATGTGAATAATACATCACCTTTTTTAACTTCTTCATTTGTTTTCTTGTTCAATGTAATTCCAGCTTCATTGTCAATGCTGTCTTCTTTTGTTTTTCTTCCAGCACCTAATTTCATTGAAACAATACCAAATGTTAAAGCGTCAAAGATTTCTAAGTATCCTTCGTCTTCTGAAATAACTTCTAATTTGTATTTAGGATTTCAGAATGTAGGTGATTTAAGAGCTTCTACATCACCATGTTGTACTCTTACAAATTCATAGAATTTTTCAAGAGCTTTTCCGTTTTTAATAACTTCATCAACCATTTTAAGTGCTTCATCGTGTGATTTAGCAATTTTAGCTTGTTCTAAAATTGTTGCACAAGATGAGTAAACTAATTCATTGAAATCTTCAGGTCCTTTTCCTTCAAGAGTTCTAATAGCTTCAAGAACCTCATTTTTGTTACCGATTTCACGACCAATTGGTCTTGACATATTTGTAATTTCAGCTCTTGTGTCTACATTAAGTTCTTTACCAATGCTAATCATTGTTTCAGCTAATGCGATAGCGCTTTTTTCATTTTTCATAAAAGCACCATTTCCACATTTAACATCAAGTAAGATAGCATTTGAACCTGTTGCTAATTTTTTAGACATAATAGATGAAGCAATAAGTGGAATAGATTCAACTGTTGCTGTAACATCTCTTAATGCATATAATTTTTTGTCAGCTGGAACAAGTGATGCAGATTGTCCAATAACTGCAATACCGTGTTCTTTAACTTGTTCGATAAATTCTTTTTCTGATAATTCAACTGTGAAACCTGGAATTGTTTCTAATTTATCGATAGTTCCACCTGTGTGTCCAAGTCCTCTACCACTCATTTTAGCAACTGGAGCTCCTAAAGCAGCAACGATTGGTCCTACTGCTAAAGTTGTTTTATCTCCAATTCCACCTGTTGAGTGTTTGTCAACTTTAATACCAGGAATAGCTGATAAGTTCATAACTTCACCAGAATGCATCATATATTTTGTCATTGTTGCAATTTCTCTTGAGTTCATTCCATTGAACATAACTGCCATTAAGAATGCACTCATTTGGTAATCTGGCGCTTCACCTCTAACGTATGAATTAATTAAAAATTCAATTTCTTCATTTGTTAGTTCGTGATTTAAACGTTTTTTCTCAATAATATCTACTACACGCATATTATTTTGCTAATTCTAAAGCAATCTCCATCATTTTTGTAAATGCTGTTTGACGTTCTTCAGCTGATGTTTCTTCGTGTGTAATTAAGTTATCTGAAATTGTTAATAAACAAGCAGCTTCTTTTCCTGTAGCTTCAGCATTTGTGAATAATGCAAATGATTCCATTTCAACACAAACTGATTGTGTTTCTTCAATTCTTTGTTCAAGTGGAACAACTGAGTAGAATATATCTGATGAATGTACTCTTCCTTCAGTAATTTTTGTTCCTTGTGAAGCAGCAATAGCTTTAATTTCTTCGTTTAATTTTGCTGAAGGTAATGAAATGTTCCCTTCTTTTCCTAAAGCAATTCTTCTAAATGCATCAGCGTCAGCAAAAGCTTCTGATGCTAAAACAACTTCGTAAAGTCCTAAGTCAGCTTTGTATGATCCGGCTGAACCAATTCTAATAATTCTATCTACATCATAAAATTTGAATAATTCGTATGAGTAAATCCCGATTGAAGGACATCCCATTCCACTAGCTGCTACAGTGATTGGTCTTCCTTTGTATGTACCTGTGTACATAAACATATTTCTAACTGTATTAACTAATTTGAACCCTTCATCTAAGTATGTTTCAGCAATAAATTTTGCTCTTAATGGGTCACCTGGCATAATAACTGTTTTAGCTATTTCACCTTTTTTAGCATGAATGTGTGGTGTCATTTTTTCCTCCTAAATTTAATAATTTAAAAACATCAAAATATTAAGTATGATGTGGACTATTTTTAGTCAAAAATATTTTAACACTTAAAACAAAAAGTTTAACAAATTATTAATAATATATTATTAATAAGGAAAATAAAAAAGTTAGCCAAGCAGACTAACTAAAATATGCACAAAATAATTTAATATATAAATTCATTTAATGGAAGCAGTTATTATAAAATGCAAACCAAAAACAAAACTTTGACAAAAGTTCTATTTTTGAGTTTTTTATAGACGTTTTAACGTCTTATAGTTTCTCTAGTATCTAAATTATAAATTGTACTTGGTGTTCCTGTTCCTTCACAGAAGTCAATAACATTTTGGATCATTGCGAATTGTGCTTTAGCTTCTTCTAAAGTTTTCGAAGCTGGTTGTCCTGATAAATTAGCACTTGTTAAATACATTGGCCCATTTTTGATTAAGAAATCTTGAAATGCTTTGCAAGCTGGCATTCTGAAACCTTGATCATTTACAATAATTGTATTTGCTCCAGGTCATTTATGAATAGCAAATGCATTTGCTTCTTCATTTCATTGTGCAAATCCTTTAGCTTGTTCTAATGATCCTACAACAATTACCATCTTTTTATCTAATGGTCTTTGTTTAAGTTCATAAAGCGCTTCTAATGTTTCAGGAGAAACAAAACCACCAAGTCCAGGTACAGTATCTGTAGATACTAGGAAAATATCTTTATATTTTGATCTTTCCATATTTTAATTTTACTCTTATAGAGTAAAATATATATACTAAATTAAATTTTTTTTAAATTTATTTAAAAAATTTTTAACCCTAAAAAATGGAGGTAAAAATGCCAGAATATCCTGAAGTGACTATAATCACAGAACAATTAAATGAAAAAATATTAAACAAAACTATCAAAAATGTACAAATTAATGTTTCTAAGATTATTAAAAATGTACCTTTAGATGAGTTTGTAAAATCAGTTACTGATAAGAAAATTATCCAAATTCAAAACTATGGTAAATTCATAACAATTTATTTAAATGATAATTCTAAAATGGTTATCCATTTAAGAATGTCAGGTATGTTTTATGTTGTAGAACAACAACATTTAGCCGACTTAAAGAAAATGGTAAATCATATAATTGTTGAATTTTATTTATCTGACAACTTATGTTTTGTTTTTGTTGATCCAAGAATGTTCGGATCAATTGAATACTTTGCAAACACTGATAAAAGAAGTGTTTATGAAATTAAAAAGTTAGCTAAGTTACCTAAAGATGTAGATGTTAATGCTTTATATGAAAAATTACAAAGAAAAAACATTTCAATTAAAGCTGCGTTATTAGATCAACAACTTGTTTTAGGTATTGGTAACATTTATGCAGATGAATCTTTATTTGCATCTAAAATTTACCCAATGACTAAATGCAACAAAGTAACTAAAGAACAACTTAAAGAACTTTTAAAAAATGCACAAATCATTATGGACGACAGTATCAAAGCAGGTGGCAGCACAGTTCACACTTATGCTTCAGTTAATGGTGTAGTCGGACATTATCAAAACTATTTAAGAGTTTATAGCAGAGCTAATAAACGTTGCTTAGTATGTAAAGAAGGAATTGTTCAAAAAGTTAAATTAGACTTTAAACCAAATGGGAGAGGAACATCATTCTGTCCTGTTTGTCAAAAAGAACAATAAGATGAATAAAAAAAGTTTATTAATAGTAATAGATATGCTTAACGGTTTTGCTAAAGAAGGAAAATTATCTTCAAGTAGAATAAATAACATTATTCCTACTATAGAAGATATGTTGCAAAACTATGAGCATAATATTTTCATATGCGACCATCACTCTGAAGATGATTTGGAAATGAAGACTTATCCAATTCACTGTTTAGCTAATGATAAAGAATCACAAATAGTTCCTGAATTACAAGAATATGTTCAAAAAGTTTATTATAAAAATACTACAAATGGGTTTTACGATATTCCAATGAACTTATGAGATCAATATGATGAATTTGTGCTTGTAGGTTGTTGCACAGATATTTGTGTTATGCAACTTGCTTTAAGTTTAAAAATTTACTTGAATAAAATAAATTCAGATAAAAAAGTCATAGTTTATTCAAATGCAACTGATACATATGATACTCCTGAACATAATGGAGATAAATTCCACAACTTTGCTCTAGACATAATGAAAAACGCAGGAATTAAAATTAGAGTATGAGAGTAGTTGATTTACACGGTTTATTAGCTGAAGAGGCTCTAATTGTGATTACAAACAATTTGTTTGATTATAAAACTGGTAAAGTTGATCAAATTATGTTCATCACCGGTAAGGGTACTGGTATTTTAAAAACTACGTTAGAAAACTACTTACATTCTAATAATATTAGATACTCTATTTTTAATGACGATGGAGCTTATTTAATAAATAGATTCAATGAATCATATTCAACATATGACTATGATTCATATGAAGATGATGAAGAATTTTCAATGTCACCATTAGATGTAGATAATTTATTTAATAACTTCAAGAACGAAGAAGAAGAATAAATTGCTTTAAATTTAGATTTATCAGGATTATCAAAATCTAAATAAAGCAGGAAAAACCTTTAATAATTGACCACTAGTTAAAGACTTTTAAGTCTATGTGCTAGTGGTTTTTGTATTTTGTAGCTTAAAAATATTAAATTTAGCAAATCAGGAACAAAAGGTATAATTATTTAACTTATTTATAATTTAAATTACATAAGAAAGGAGAAAAAATGGAAAACTTAACACAAACTGATTTAAAACTTGGTTTAAGTTCTGAAGAAGCACTTAAAAGAAATCAACAATTTGGTTTAAACACAATTGAAACTAAAAAGAAAAAGAACATCTTTTTAATTTTCTTAAATCAATTTAAAGATTTTATGATCATCATTCTTTTAATCGCTGCTGCATTTAGTTTTGGTGTTACTATTTGAGAACACGTTGATGGTAGATTAAAAACAACTAGTGAAATAGTTATTGCATATATTGAACCATTCATCATTTTAGTAGTTGTGGCACTTAACTCTATGCTTGGAACTTATCAGGAAATCAAGAGTGATCAAGCTGTAGCTGCATTAGCTAAATCTAATGAGCTTATGGCTAAAGTTATAAGAGATGGAAAAACAGTTGTTATTCCTTCATCACAAGTTACAATTGGTGATTTAATTGTAGTTGAAGCTGGAGATTACATCTCTGCTGATGCTGAATTAGTTGAATCTTACTCACTTAGTGTAGTTGAATCGTCATTAACTGGTGAATCACTTGCTGTAGATAAAAAAGTTGGAACTATTGAAAACATTGAATCTTTACCATTAGGTGACAGATACAATCAAATTTACTCAAGTACATACGTTGTAAATGGTAGAGCAATTGCACTTGTAAAAGCAATTGGTGCTAACACAGAAATCGGAAAGATTAACTCATCTATCCAAGAACAAGAAGTTCAACTTTCGCCATTACAAATTAAATTAAACAAATTAAGTAAAATTTTCGGAATTGCTGGCGTTGTATTATTGTTCTTAACAACAATCTTACAAATTGTTTTAACAAACACAATTTCAAACACTTGAAGTGAACCTCAAGTGTACTCAAACGCTGTTGTTATTGGTATTTCACTTGCAGTAGCTGCAATTCCTGAAGGGTTAATTACTTTCACAACAGTTCTTTTAGCAATCGGTGTTTCAAGAATGACAAAACAAAATGCAATTATCAAAGCATTCCCTGTTGTTGAAACATTAGGTTCTACATCAATTATTTGTTCAGATAAAACAGGAACATTAACTGAAAACAAAATGACAGTTGTTAAATTCTTTGAAGCAGCTGATCCAAATAATAAAAACTTAGCTAAATCACAAACATTAGCATCATTTGTTGCTTGTTGTGATGCAGAAGTTACAAAACTTGAAAATGGTTACAACGAAGTTGGGGACCCTACTGAAACGGCTATCCTAAGATTTGGAATTGAAAATAACAATTCAAAAGATAGTTTCTATTCTAGATACAAAAAGATTTCTTCACTTCCATTTGATAGTGACAGAAAAACAATGTCAGTATTGATCGAAACACCTGAAGGTGGTAGAGTAATGATTACAAAAGGTGCTCCTGATGTAATCTTGGCTAAATCAAAAAACAAAGCTGATGAATATTCACACATCAATGAACAATGATCAAACGATTCAATCAGAGTTATTGCTGTTGGATACAAAAAAATGAAACCTGATACAACTTCAATTAGTGTTGAAGATGAAAATGATTTAGTATTCTTAGGATTAATCGGAATGATTGATCCACCTAGAGCTTCAGTTAAAGCTTCAATCGAAGAAGCTACTGCAGCTGGAATTAAAACCGTCATGATTACAGGTGATCACTTGACAACTGCTATTTCAATTGCAAAAAGCTTATCAATTTTCAAAGATGGAGATATTGCAATTGATGGAAAACAATTAGCAGAAATGAGTGATGAACAATTATTAGAACAAGTTAAAAACATTTCTGTATATGCTCGTGTAAATCCATCTGACAAATTACGTATTGTTAAAGCTTGACAAGCACACAATCAAGTTGTTGCTATGACAGGAGACGGTGTTAATGATGCTCCTGCTCTTAAAGCGGCCGACGTTGGTTGTGCAATGGGAATTACAGGAACAGATGTTTCTAAACAAGCTGCTGATGTTATTTTAACTGACGACAACTTTAACACCATTGTGCACGCTGTAAAAAGTGGTAGAGAAACATTCGACAGAATTAAAACAGTTATCTTAAACTTACTTATTTCTTCATTAACAGAAATTATTGTTATGTTATTTGGTTTATTCATATTTAGATTTATTTTTAAAGATGCAATCAATACAGCTGAATTTATTGTTCTTACAGCTGCACAATTATTATGAATTAACCTTCTTACACACGGACTTCCTGCTATTGCACTTGGAATGGTACCAAATGAAGAAGATGTTATGAAACGTAAACCATTTAATAAAAATGATAGTATCTTCGCAAATGGAATGGGTATTAGTTTAATTATCCAAAGTTCAATCTTAGGACTTGTATCATTACTTTCATACTTATTTGTTGGGTTATATGCTCAATCGCAAGGTATTACAGGTGAATGATTTGTAAAACTTACATCTTCTGCTACATTCATTACATTAGGTATTGGTTCAAGTATTAACTCACTTAACTTAATGTCTTCAAAAAGCATTTTTGTAACAAACATTAAAAAATACTACTTAGTTTACTTAGCTTCAGCATTTAGCTTTATCTGTGTTGTTGCTTCAGCATTCATCCCTGGACTTGCTTCAGTGTTTGGGAATGTTGATATTGTTGAGTTTGTAAACGATGCAAAATTAATTGATTTAAAAGCATCATACTCAGTTGTTTACTGATTAATTCCATTATTACTTGGATTTGTGCTTACAGTTTCATTTGAATTCTACAAACTTTACAAATTTATTAAATTTAACCCTAACAATCACATCAAAGCTAAATTAGCAAAGAAAAACTAATTACCTTACAAATCATATAAACAGTTAAATTAATCAGTTTGACTGTTTTTTTTTACAATTTTTGCATAATTTTACACATTAGAGTATAAAAAAACAGTACCATGTGAGTGATACTGAATTTTCTTTAAATTAAATCATTATTTGTTTTTGTTTTTTCTTCTAGCAGCAGTTGCAATGAAAATACCACTTAAGAAGGCAATTAATGAACCGGCAACAACATATGGTCATACTAAGCGTGGAACTCTGTTAACTAATGATTTTTTAACAGCGGTTACTAAAACATTAAGATCTTTGATTTTTGAAACATCAAGAGCTAATTGTTTCATATTTTTAACATCATCTGATTTTATGTCGCTTCTGTCTTTAAGTTGAATGTTGAAGTAATCGTATGTTGTTAATAATTTTTTAAACTCATTTAAGTTAGCTAAATCTAATTGTTTAGCTGTTTTATTAAATTTGTATTCTGAAACTTTTGATGTTAAGTAGTCAACTAAGTCAAGTAAGTTTTGAGCTTTAGCAACTGCTTTTTCTCCAGATTCTTCTTTGTATGATTTTGAATTGAACATAGCAATTTTATTTTCAATTTGTTTTCTTAAAACATTTGCTTTTTCAGTTCCATATGTACTTGCTAAGTATTGGTTTGTTAAGCTTTCTAACTCAGATACTTGTGCATCATAGTTAGCCTTGTTTAAAGCTTTAGCATCTTCAATAGCTTTTTGTAGTTCTTCAATTGATTTAGCAGATTTAATAGCTTCAGAAGCTTTGAATTTTTCTGAATCATATGGATATGGTTCATCTGATAGGAATGATAAGTCGTTAAGTGATTTAACTGCTTCATTCTTTGTATCATTGAATTTTGTTCTTCCTTCAAGAGCATTAGTTTCAGGATTTGTAGTTGTTACAGTTTCAGTTGTTGCACTTACTGTTGTAAGTAAAGCAATTGGAGCTGCAACTCCTGCGCTTAAAGGTAAAAGAATTCATTTTTTCTTGTTTTTTAAGTTCATAAAATTTCCTTTTCAATAAATACTTAAGGAAGCTAAAAATGTTAATTTTTAAGCTAGAAAAGCACTTATTTTATTCTTTTCTTTTTTATAAGTCAAATATTTATATTAATTATACTTATAAATATCATAAAATCAACTTTGAAGCATCTTTTTTTTTTTTTTTTTGCAAAATGTAATTTTTTACATATTTTTAGCCTTAAAGTTTCACATTTATGAAATTTATAGATTTTTAAAAAATACAAAATCAATCAGCACTATTTTTATCTAGTACTGATTGATTTTGATTGTTTATTAATCGTTATTTAATTTTTTATTTCTTTCTACCAAACACAAAGATTAACATACCAATTAATCAAGTTACAGCTGAAGCAGCTACAAAGTATGGTCAGATTAAGATTGGTGATGTTTCTTTTAATGATTTTACAATCGCTGTTGTAAGCACATTTAAGTTGTTAATCTTTGCAATATTAGAAATAATTTGTTTTAAGTTTTTAACATCATCAGCTTTAATTTGTGATTTATCTTTTGTGGCAATGTTAAAGTAATTATTATCATTTAAAGCTTTTGAGAACTGGTCAATGTTGCTTAATGATGAAGCTTCTGATGACGTGTTAAATTTAGGTTTAGATACATCTGTTGTGATGTAATCAACTAAACTAAGCAAGTTTTTAGATTTAGCAATAGCTTCTGTACCATTTGTATCTTCAAATGATTTAGCAGCAAAGTTTGCTAATGATTCTTCTATTTTTTCTCTTAATTTGTTTGATTTAGCTGTCCCATATGTACTTTGTAAGTATTCATTAGTTAAATTATCTAATTCACTTACTTTTGCGTCATAGTTAGCTTTGTTTAAGGTTTTAGCATCTTCAATAGCTTTTTCTAATGATTCAGCATCTGTAGCGTTTTTAATAGCTTCAGAAGCTTTGGATTTTTCTGAATCCGATAAGTATGAAAGTTTAGCAAGTTCTTTAAGAGCTTCTTCTTTAGCAGCATCTAAGCTTGCACTTCCATCAAGAGCGGCAATTGCGTTGTTTAATTTATTTGTTAAATCAACGATGTTATCTACTGGCTCATTAAAGTTATTAATATCTTTAATTGCTTCTACATCAGCTTTAGCTGCATCAAAGTTAGCTTTTGGTTGTTCTGAAGCTTTTGTGTAAGCAATTGTTTTTTGCGCTTTAGAAGCTTTATCTAGAGCTTCTTTAGCATTATTCATTAAAGTAGCATTGTTTACAATGTTATTTACATCTACAATAGCTTCTTTAGCATTAATATCACCTTTAGCAGCATCTTTTTGTGCTTCTGATAAGTAACTTAACTTATCAATAGCAGCAATAGCATCTGCTTTAGCTTTTGCTAAGTTCGAATCTCCATTTAATGCTTTGTGAGCATCTTTAAGAGTTTTCACTTTATCTTGTAAGTTTTCTACAGCGTTCCCAAAGTCTTCTTTGTTTTCTAATGAATTTAAATTATTTAATGCTGTAGTTAATGCATTTTGTTTGTCTGCATCAGCTTCTTTGAATTGAACTTTTTCTTTAACTGGGACAATGTCTTTAATTGTTCCTAGAGCATCATCAACTGCTTCTGTATTTGAAACAATGTTATTTACATTGTCTATTGTGTTTTGTTTTTCAACTTTAGCTTTAGCAGCATCTTTTTGTGTTTCTGAGATGTTTTGTAATGCATCAATAGTTTTCTTAGCTTCTTTTTTATACTTGTCTAATTCAGTTAAGAAGCCACTTAAAGTAATAGTTTTAGATTGTTCTGATTCAATATCAGTCAAGTTTTCTTTAGTTGAAGCAATTTTATATTTAAAGGTAATTGAGCCATCAGTATCATCAGCGCTTAACTCAATAATTTTTAAATTAACTTGATTAATCGATTCATTATCTAAGTTCATATCAAAATATGTACTTAAATTATTTAATACTTCATCTTTATTAGCTAATAATTCTGAAGGTAAAATTTCAGCTTGATTATCTAATTTATATTCAACATGAGATTGAATTGTATCATCTGCTAATAAATTATTAATTCTTTCTTGTTCAGTTAAAAATCCGTTAATAGTGAATTTTTTATCATCAACATGAATGTCATTTAAACCATCTCTTGTTGAATAAATGCTATAAGTACCATTTAAAGTACCATTTCTATCATCACGAGTTTTATTACTAATTGTAATATTGGCAGTTTTAGCATTGTTTTGACTTAAATTACTGATAGTAATTGTAGTATCTGAAGCTTGTTTTTGATTTTTATCACTAACACTATTATTAAAATCAAAAACTAGACCTTCTAATCTTTGTAATTCAGTTTTGAAACCACTTAATTTATTAGTATTAGCACTTCTTGTTTCATTAACAACAATTTCTGCACCTTCTAAACCTGGTTTAGTTGATTGCAAGGTATAACTTACTTTGATATATCCTTCACGATCATCACGTTCAGTAATAGTTAATGAATTTTCTTTAACTTTAATGTGATTTTGTTCTAAAGTTTCATTGTTGTTTAATTTAACAATTACTTTTGAATCAATTACATCATTTTTATTATAAAGCGGTAAGTATTGATCACGATTTGCAAAATCAAGCGTAATTTTTGATAAGAAGTTTTCAATTCTTCTTTTCTCTTCTTCGATATTAGTTAAGAAGCCATCAAAATTAACAGGGGTTGATTCCTTAGAAATTACTTTTTGTTCATTGAATGATTCTTTTCAATTGCTTACTAATTTTTTCAAATCAGTTTGGTCAGTATTTACTTGTCTATTTGAAATTAATTTGTATTTAACTCCAATTTGACCAGTATTATCATTTGCATCTGTTAGAAGTAAATCAGAGCTATGATCGCTTGTATTGTCGGCATTTTCTTTAATTGAAGCACTAAAATCATCTTTATTTAATGTTGAAGCTTTTTTATTTTCTTTATTAACAGTGTTATTTAATGAAATATTATATGGATTAGTATCAACTAATTTATTTAATCTTTGTAATTCTGTTTCAAATCCACTAATAATAATTTCTTTAGTATCAGAAACTACAGAAGTAAAGCCTGGTTTAGTCGATTTAATTTGGAAACTTAAACGAATTTCACCAGTTAAATCATTGTAACCAACAATTTTTTGATTAATAAATTCGTAATTATCTTTATTTAATGTATCTCAAGTTCAATTAGTGGTTGCATCTGTTAAACTTGAAGCTTGTTCATTTGCTTTATTTTGATAATCAATACGATAAAGAACACCATTTTCAGCTTTGTCACTAAAATCAATAGAATCTAATCTTTCTTTTTCTTTTTGCGCTAAAGTTTTAAAACCACTTAAAGTACCTGATTTTTTATATTGGTCGCTTGAAGTTACAGTATTCAAATTTTGTGAATTAACTGTACCTCTATTAGAAATAATTTGTCAAGTATAACTAATTTCACCTGTGTTATCATTAGGTGTTTTATCTACTACTTTTAAGTTATAGCTTGTATCTTGATTAGTTGCTAATTTATTTAAAATTAAGTCTTTTAATAATTGTGATGCCGTTCATTTATCATATTGGTCGCTTGCAATATTTTTAATTCCAGCTTCAATTGCTAAGTTTTGGATAATTTCATCGAGACGCATTTGCTCAGTTTTAAAGCCTTTAATTTGTGCGTATTTATTATCTGAAGTTACATTTTGATAAACTTCATCGCTTTTTTGAGAAACTAAATGGTATTGGATTCTAATAGAACCTTCAATTTCATTTCTTGCATCAATACTATCAATTACTACTCTAGCTTCTGGATTAGTTTCTTTAATAGTTTTAATTACTTTTTCAATAACTGTACTTGAAGGTAAAGTTGTAGTTTTGTTTTCATAATCTAATGTAACAGTTAAATTATTTAAACGTGTTTTTTCTGCTTCGCGATCTATTTTATCTTGCTCTTCTTTAGTTCTAAAATCATCAATTACTGAGTTTTTATTATTACTTTCAGGAGCAACAAAATTATCAATTTCTCAATTTGAAACTAATTCATTTTGTGTTTTAGTTGAAATTAATTTGAGATTTAAAGTATTTTCTCCAGCTTGATTATTTGGAGTAATTGAATTAATTTCTATATTAGCTTTGTTGGTAGTTTTTTTAGCTTCATCATAAGCATAATTATTTTTATTATTAGCTGGTGCAACTGAAGGTAATTGATCCTTTTTAGTTCCATCAAAACTAATATCTTCTTTGCTTAAAGTATTTAAAAGTTCATTTAATCTTTGACTTTCAGTTTTAAAGCCACTAAGAATAATTTCTTTGGTATCAGATTCAACATTGCTTTGATTACTTTTTAGTTTATATGAAAGTTTAATTTCACCAGTAATGTCATTGTAACCAATAATTTTTTTATCAATTACACTAATGTTAGAATCTTTAGCACTTAAAGTAATTTCATCGGCATTATATTCAGAAGCTAATTTATTTTTAGTTACATTTATTTCTAAATCATCAATTCCTTTAGCTTTTAAATTTTCTTTTTCTCTCTCATTTTCTTTTTCTCTTTCACCATCAGTTTGAAAAAGACTTAAAGAATAAGTTCTTGACTGAGAAACAATTTCATTATTCGGAATATCTGTTCGAGTAGATAAGAGATGATATTTGAAAGTAACTGAACCGTTTTGATTATCCCTTGCAGTAATTTCATCAATTATTAATTTAACTTTATTATCTGGTCCTGCTAAATAACCTGATAATTGTGCTAATTCAACTTCATCTACAGTAGTTTTGTTTTGTGGTTTATCACCATTAAATTCAAATTTTTTAGATCTATTTGTTAATAAATCGTTTAATCTTTCCTCTTCAGTCATATAGCCATTAATAGTTATAGTTTTAACATCTGAAGTAAGAACTTTACCGTTTTTATTGCTTTGCACCACAAAATTAGCTACTAATGTTCCAGTTCTATCATCTCAAGATTTAATTGATTTAACCACAATGGTTTCATTTGAATGATCAACATTATCATGAGCATCAAAAGCAATATTAACTTCTGATAATTTATTTACAAATTCTGATGCTTGAGTAAGGGGGTCAGGAGTTCCTAAAAAATTACTTGCATTATAGCTATTAATAGTTTTTTGCTCTTTTTCTTCGCTAGTCATAAATCCAGTTATTTTAGTAGTTAAACTTTTGCTTGAAACAACTTTTTGATTATCTAAATTGTCTTTGGTTGATTCTAGTTTATAAGTTACAATTACTCCTCTTGGATCATCTGGATCAGGTTCAATTTTATCGATAATTACTTTGGCATTATTATTTGGAGTAATAGAAGTTGTGAAATTATCTTTGTTTAAATCACTAACAGCAAAAGATTTTAAATCTGTGCCATTAAAATCGACAGTTTTAGTAACGGCTTCATCTTGAACTAATTGATCTAATCTTTCTTGTTCAGTTAAAGTACTTAGAGCATTATCATTATTTAAGGTATAAGTTTCACTTGATTGAACACTTTCAAGATTTTCTTTAGTTGATTGATATTTGTAAGTTAAGTCTAATTTACCTGTTACTTCATTTCTATTAGTAATATTTAAATCAACTGGTTTAGCATCTTGTGGAATAGTATCATTATTAAATTCAATTTCATCATTTGAAATTTCACTAGCTGTATTTGTAGCTTGTGTTGCATCTTTAACTTTAGCAGTTACAGTACTTAATCCATTTAATCTTGCGACTTCTTCTTCATAACGTTCTTGTCCATTTAAAGCTTCAATTACGCCTTTAATTTTTTTGTTTAAAGCATCAATTGTTTCTTTATTCATTAAATTATCATTATTGTCAGTATTTAAAGCAGTTACTAAATCTTCCGCTTCTTTAATCGCGCCACCTTTTACATTGTTATTTTTAGTTGGGTTACCATCATAAGCGACTCTTAAAGCATTAGTTGTATAAATATAATCATTGCTTGAAGTAACTTTTGCTTGATTAGAAATATAGTCTTTTAAAGTCTTCATTGAAGAATCCAAAGCTTTATTGGTTGCATCTTGATTATTAACATCTTCAATAGTATTTTGACTATTAATTAATTCAATTGCTTTTTCTTTTTGTTTTTCTGTTAAATATGAATATTCTGAATTAATTTTTCTAATCGCTTCATCTTTAGCAGCTTTTAATCTCTCTTCACCATTTAAAGCAGTAACTGCATTATTAAGTGCTGTAGTTTTTTCTTTTACTTGCTCTAAAGTTAAATTAGGTCCACTTGTTTTATTAATGTCATTTTCTTTAGTAGTAATTAAATTTTCTAAAGTATTTTGATTATCTGCTTGAGTATAATCAGTAGTTGTTCTAATTGATTCTATATCAGCTGGACTTTGACTATAACTTTTCATAGCATCGTCAAGCTTTTTATTTTCAGCATCTTGATTATTAACAGCATTTACAGTTGTTAATTCTTCAATTTTATTAATTGCATCTTCTTTTTGTGCATCATTTAAATATGTGTAAGCAGTATCTAATCTATTTTTTGCTTGTTTTTTAGCTTCTGCTAGATTTTCATCACCGTTTAAATCTTCTTTCGCTTGTTTTAAAGCTGCAATTTTTTGATTAATTTGTTCAATTGTTAAATTATCAGTTGAACTTGATAAATCAGTGTTTCTTTGATCTAAAGCATTATCAAAAGCGGTTTTTTTATCACTATCTGCTTCAATATAATCAGTGCTTTTCTTAATTGTTGCTACATTGGTTGCATCACTGTTTGAATCATCTTTGAATGTATTTTTATAATCATTCATTTTTTGATTCACTGTTTCTGCTTCAGTTAAAATTGCATTTAATTTTGTAGCATCATCATTGTTTGAATCATTAATTTTATTTTTGAAATATTCTTTTGTGCTGGATTTAAACTATCTAAATTATCTATTTTAGCTTTTGTAATTGTTTTAAGTAGAGGGAAATCATATGGATTAATATTTTTATCCATATTTTCAGAATTAATTAAAGTTTTATATGCGTTTTTTTCTGTGTTTCCTAAAGAAGTTTGATCAATTAAATTATTAGCATTTTCTTTCATTTTGCTAAAAATTTGTTGTTCAATTTGTTCAATTTTGGCACTTTTAGCTTGTTCGTTCAAATTTGAATCTTTATAAACGTTTTTAATTTGTTCACGATAAGGATCTTTTTGTTGTTCGTTAGTTCATAAACTAAATTTATTTATAATTTCTTCTACATTTGAATCTGCTTCAATTGAATTTTTGATCTCGTCTCCAATAGTTTGCAACTCAGCATAATTATCTGCATTATCACCCAAACTATCGATTCTTTCAGTATAGTGTTTTTTTTGCTCATCAGATAATGAAGAATCTGAAAGTATTTTTTGTAATTCTGCAACTTTTTCTCTATATTTTAATAAACCTTCTAATTTATCTTCAGCAACTATATAAGTACTTAGACCTGTCGCTAACTCTTGATTAGTAGTAGTTAAATTTAATATTTCTTGTTTCTTCTTGTCTCAACCTGTACTACTAATTGTTCCATTAATAGCTGTGTTCAATTCATTTAATTTTTTTTGTAATTCTTGCAATTGAGTTGTTAATTTTTCTTTTTCACTATCAAAATCTATTTTTTCAGGCTCATCAGGTTCAAATTTATAATCAAAAGAAGCTTTTTTCCCTTGATAAGTAGCTAATTTGGTTCTAATTTCAGCAATTTTGTTATTTATTCCAATTAATCCATTATCCCCTAATAATTCCAAAGCTTTGCCATGGTTTCCACCCTTAGCTTTTTCATCAGCATTTAAGTTTTGACTATTTTTTAATCAATTCAATAATGTATTACTTAAATCCTGTGGAATATTTCTATTTAAATTATCTGGATCACTTGAATCTACAGTTGCATTTTTTAAAATAGTTACAAAATTATCATAATATGCTCGTGGAGTATTATAAACTTCTTTTTTTAATTCTGATTGAAGTTCATCTAAAATAAACTTTTCAAATTCTTGAAAAGTATTAAATCTTCCGTGATATTCACTAAGTGTTTTAAAAGTTGTTAAATCTTTTATTTTTTGATCAAATACTTCAATTGCATTTTCAGCTGCATGATCTTCATCAGTAATGGCTTCGTTAGGCATAAATCTTCATTCGAGTGAACCTCTTTTGTTTTCGTCGTAATTATCGAAATATAAATGAGGCTTATTTCAAAATCAATTTTTAATTTCTTTAATTCACTCATTTTTAGAGTTCTCATCATTAATTTGGTTAAAACTTGGTAATTGAATAAAAAAATCATAAACTGATTGCAATTCATTTTCATCAATTGCAAAATCTATTATTTTTTTTCTATTCGCTCTTGAATTTTTGTATTCAGATGGAACATGCAAATTATTTACAGTGGTAGTAGAATCAGCAAGCTTTTTTTGTGATTCGATAAAAGTTTTCAAGTCTTCAGCTGCTGTTCTTTGAAACTCATTTCAATTTTCCTGATTGGCAGCAGTAATAGCTGAAACTAAAAATAATGATGATGCTATTACTCCACCAAAAGAAAGAAAAATTTTTCTACTTTTCTTCATTTTAATAACACACCTTTCCTATATATATATATATATATATATATTATATACCTATGGAAGAAATGTGAAAAAATTAAAACTTATTTGAAAATTGCATTAATTTCAGGTATGACATTAATCCCTGTTGCATTTGTTGCTTCTTGTGAAAATTCTAAACAAAAAGAAATAAACTAGGAAACTGAAAGTGGATTGAAGTGCTAATTAGACATAATAACACCTCAATGTTGTTGAGGTGGTTTCACATTTATGAAATTTTTGGTTTTTAAAAAATACAAAAAATCAGCACTATTTTTATCTAGTACTGATTGATTTTGATTGTTTATTAATTGTTAATTAACTTCTTATTTCTTTCTACCGAATACAAAGATTAACATACCAATTAATCAAGTTACAGCTGAAACAGCTACAATGTATGGTCAGATTAAGATTGGCGATGTTTCTTTTAATTTTTTATCGATAGTTGTTTGTTTAACTACATCTTCGTTGTTATGAGAGTTAAGATTATTTAAAATTTCATCTGAATCAGCAATTGCTTTATTAATTGCATCTTGTTTAGCTTTAGTTAATTTTTCAAATTTCTTAGATTTGGTTAAATCCACTAAATCATTTTTAGCTTTAGCCAATTCTTCAGCATCAACATATAATTGAGCAATTTGATTATGTTTATTATCAAATTCTGTGCTTGTAGCATTATTATCCAAAATGTTATTGATTAATGTTGCTTTGGTTGTGTCATTAAGCACATCGCTCGCTTTAACTTGTTGAATTAATTTGTCTTTGGCTTTAATGTTATTTAATTTATTTATAAAGCTTGAATCATTAGCTAAATTGAGTGTTTCGCTAATTAATTTATCTCTGGTTTCATCAGAAATTTTATTGTCTTTAGCTTCTTGATGTAATTGATCAATTAAGTCTAATCTAGCTTTTTCATTGGCTAATTTATTAGTAAATTCTTCACTTGTTTCATCTAATTCTCTAATGTTTTGAGAAATTGAATCTTTTTGTTCTTGTGTCAAGTTTGGATTTTGTCTAACTTGATCAATTGCTTCTTGTTTCTTGTTAATGTTTTTAGCTATTTCATTGTAGTTTTGTTCAGTTGGATTGTTAGCTAAAACATCTTCAACTAATTTGGCTTTATCATTGTCACTTAAAGTTTGATCATTATTAATTTTGCTTAATTTATTTAATTGATCTTTGATGTTGTCAAAGCTTACTAAAGCATTTTCGCTATTAGCATTAATTGGGTCTAATTCAGCAATTAACGCATCTTTTTGAGCTTGTGGCAAGTCTGATTGGTTAATTTGTTCGTAAAGTTCGGCTTTTTTATCGACATTACTAATTTGATGATCAAGACTTGATTTGGTTTGATTGTTATCTAAGTCAATAATTTCATCAATTAGATTTGCTTTATTTTCTTTAGTTAACTCATCATTTGCTTTAATTTGTTCAATTGCTTTAACTTTAGCTGAAATATTATCTGCTTCAGTAGCAAAATTATCTGAATCTTTTGCTAAGTTATGAACTTGATCAATTAAAGCTTCTTTATTATTTTCATCTAAATTGGTGTTTTGTTTAATTTGGTCAATTAAATTCAATTTAGATTCAATGTTGTTTAATTTATCAGTTAATTTACTGTTATCATGAGGCACATTAATTACTTCATTTACTAATTTGCTTTTGTCTTCATCGCTAATGTGTTCATTAGTTTGAATTTTTTCAATTAGTTTAGCTTTTTGATCAATTTTAGCGATTTGATCAGCCAAATCAGATTCTTTATTGTCTAAGTTAGCAACTTCATCAATTAATTGTGCTTTTTGATCATCAGTTAAGTTAGGATTGCTTCTGATTTCTTTAATTTTATTTTCTTTAAGTTCTTCATTAGCTAATTGATCAGCAAATGTTTTATCTCTAGGGTCTAATTGACTGATATTATCACTTAATTTTGCTTTATCTTCAGTGTTTAATTGAGAGTCATCAGTAGCGTTAATTCTTTCATAAGCTTTTTCTTTAGCTTTAATGTTGTTTAATGTATCACCATATGAATTTTTGTTAACTTCGCTGTTTAATTTATCATCAACATTAGCTTTTTCAATATCGTCTATTAAATCTGCTTTTTGTTCAGGTGTTAAATTAGCATTGTTTTTAACATTATTAATTAAGTCTGTTTTATTAACGATTTTATCTAAATTGTCTTTGAAGTTTTGAACTTCATCAGCATTATCTGAATTAGAAGGAATAGCTAAGTCTTTAACTCGATCTATTAAAGCTTGTTTTTCAGCAGGAGTTAAGTTGTTATTTTCATTAACTTTTTCAATCGCTTTTTGTTTAGCATATTCAAAGTTCTTATCACCGTCAAGAGCATTTTTTGCATCAATTAATGCTTTTTCTAATTCTAATACTTTAGCAACGTCTTCATTTGAACCTTGTTTACTGATTAATTCATCAACTTTGGTTTTAGCTTCATCGTAGTTCGCTTTTGGTTCTTGAGAAGCTGCGACATATTTAGGATTGTCTGGTTGAGTTAATTCATCATTAATTGCCTTAGCTGTTTCTTTTAATTGACCCATAGCATTGTTCAATGTTTGAGCCTTATCAACCACTTTATCAACATTAGCTAACAATTTAGCTTTATCAACTTCTTCAATTAAAGCTGTTTTTTGAGCGTCATTAAGATGTTCAAGACTATTAATTAAGTTTCTTGCTTCAGCTTTTTTGTTATTGATTTTTTCATCACCGTCAAGGTTTTGAGCGGCAACATTTAATTTTTCAATTAATGAATCTATGTTGTCAATACTTAATTCAACGCTTCCATTTTCTTTATCAGCTAAATTGCTTGCATTATTAAACGCTTTATCAAATTCACGCATTTTTGCTTCAGTTGCATTTTTGTAATCAACACTATTAGGTGTGTCTTGATTGTCAGCAACCGCTTGTTTAAGATCAACCATTTTTTCATCTAATGCTTCTGCTTCTTCAGTTACAGCTCTAACATCTTCAGGAGTTGTAGCCTTATCAACTTTAGCAATTAAAGCTGATTTTTGAGCATCATTAATGTTATCTAAAGCATTAATTTTAGCAATTTCTTCAGCTCTAACTGTTTTAATGTGTTCTTTACCATTTAAGTTATTAATTGCTTCATGAACCGCATTGATTTTTTCTTGAATCTTGTTATTGCTTAAGATGTTTTTTGTGTTATCACTTGGTTCGTTTAAAGCTGTTTTATAGTCTTTTAAGGCTTGAATAGCACCATCATATGCTTTTCTTAAATCTTCTTCTGAACCTGTGTAATTAATATCACTTTTAATCTTAGTTTCGTTGCTTAAGTATTGACCAAGTGTAGCCATTGTACCATTAACCAAGGCATTATTAGCATCGACAGAATTTACATCGGCAACTGAATTTTGCTCATTAATTTTAGCAATGGCTTCATCTTTTTGTTGAGCAGTTAAGTTAGTGTAAATTGGGTTTTCACCATTAATTTTAGCAATAGCATTTTCTTTAGCTTGAGCAACTTTTTCATCACCATTTAAGCCATTAATTGCGTTATTAAGTTCAACAATTTTAGCATCAATTTGCTCGACACTTAAATTAGTTCCATTATCACCTAAATCTTCAGTTCTAATTGCTACTTGATTATTGTATTTAACTTGACGATCTTCGTCAGCTTCAACATAATCAACACTTGTTTTGTCAACTTCAGCAATATCTTTGTAAGCCTTCATTTTGCCATCAATTTCTTTAGCTTTTTTGACAATATTATTAGCTTCACTTGCTAGGTTATTTTTGACTTGCTCAGTTAAGGATGATTTTTGAGCTGGATTTAAGTTAGTTAAATTATTAATTGTTTTAATAGCTTGGACTTTAACTGCTTCATCAGCTTTGGCTTGATCTAAAAGATTTTTAACATTAATGGCAAAATCTTCATTTGTTTTATCTAATGTGGTGGCTTCAATTTTAGCAATATATGTATCTTTTTCAGCTTTAGTTAAATTATCTAGTTTAGCTAATTCGTCTTTGGCATTGGTTTGTGCATATTTAAGAGCCTTGTCATAAACAGCTTGTGTTTCTTCTTGTGTTGGAACTTTTGGTAATTTTTCAATTTCGGCTATTAATAAGCCTTTTTGGTTTTCATTTAAACTTGGGAAATGATTAATAATGTCATTTCTTAATGCTTCTCTATTTCCATCAAGTGCTTCATCAGCAACTTTTAAAGCTTCTTTGTTTTGGTTTGCTTCACCAGCTAAATTATTTAATGAATCAGCAGTTGCATTACTTAAATCTTTAGCTTTTAATTCTGCTAATTTAGCTTTAGCATTTTCTAAGGCTTGATCAACAGCTTCTTTTCTATCTTGTGCATCATTAGTATAAATACTTGTTGCAACTTTAGTTTCTGTAGAAGTAATTTGTTTTTCTAAGTCGTCAAGAGCTAAGTTTAATTTTTGAGCTTTTTCTAAGATTTTTTGTGCAGCTTCTTCATCAGTAGCATTATTTAATAAGTCTTTAATCTTATCTTTTTGATCATCTGATAAATTGTCAAGTTTATCAACTGCTTTAGCTTTTTTGTTTTTGTTTTCTTCACCATTAAGTGCGTTGTAAGCTTTTTCTAATTCTTTTAATGCTTCATCAATTGTTGTTTTATCTGTGTTTTGGTTTAATAATTCTTTAATTTTTGCCAATTTAGCATCATAATTAGCTTTAACATCAGAAGAAGCAAATTGATAGTTGTCTAAAGTTTTTTCTACTGAATAAGCATCATCATTTAATTCTAAATCAGCTTTTTCAGTTAATGTTTGCAATTCTTCTAAAACTTTATCTTTAGCATTTTTCATAGAAGCTTCTAATTCATTTGCTTTAGTTTTAAGTGCTTCAGCTTCGCTTGAAGCTGCTGCTTTAACTTCTTGAACTAAGGCTTCTTTTTGATCATCATTTAGATTATCCAAACCATTGATATGCTCAATTGCAGCTTGTTTAGCATTATTTTGAGCTTTAGCTTCGTTTAAGATAGCACTAATATTTGAATCAGGTTGATTGCTTGCACCTTTTTGAGCGTCATTAATTTGTTGTTTGAATGCAGCTTTTTCCTCATTAGTTAAGTTAGTTAATGCATCAATTTGATTTTGTGCATTTTCTTTAGCTTTATTTAAAGAATCGTTCAATATTGCATTTGCAGCTTCTTCATCTCAATTATTTTTATCAAGTTGATTAATTCTATCTAAATAATCTTGTTTATTATCTAATAATTCAGAAGCATAAGCGTTAATTTCATTTCTTAATGCTTCTCTTTTACCGTCTAAATTAGTAATAGCAGTATTTAATGATTCTTTTTGGTTTTTAACTTCAGTGGTTTTAGCGGTTATTTTATCATTGCCATTTGTTGCTAAATCAAATGATTCTAAGTCTTTTAATAATTTTTCAGTTGCAGCAATTTGATTGTCTAAAGATTTTTTATTTGCTGTTGTATCGTTAAGATAAACAGGTTGTTCTTTAGTATTTTTAGCTTCATTAAGTTTAGTTTTTAAATCACTAATTGCTTGATCTAATTGTTTAGCTTTTTCAATAATTTGATTTGCTGTTTCTTGATCAGATGCATTGTCAATTTTTTCTTTCAACTGTTCTTTTTGTTTAAGAGTTAAGTTATTTAATTTTTTAATAGCACTCTTTTGTTCTTTGGCTTTTTCATTACCATTTAATGCTTCATAAGCAGTTACAAGAGCAGCTTTGGCATTATCAATTTCTGTTTTTGAAACATTGTCTTTAACAATTAAATCATTTAAAGCTTGTAATTTTTCATCATATGTTGCTTTTAATGATGAATCAGCTAATCTATACTTGTCAGCAACTTTATTTGCTGATTTAGCTGTTTCATAGGTTAATTGGTTGTTATTAGCTAAAACTTTAATTTGATTTGTCACTGCTTCTTTAGCTTGTTTAATTGCTTCGTTTAATTCATTCGCTGTGTTTTGAATTGTTGATGCTTGTGAAACAGGTGTAGCTTTAATTTGCTTAGTAAATTCTGCTTTTTGTTCAGCTGTTAAATCACTTAAGTTTTCAATGGCACTAATTGCATTAGCTTTAGTTTGTTGAAGATCATCAGCTTTAAGAACAATATCGTTAACATTTGCATCAAATTTATGGTCGGCTGTTTCATCAAGCGCAGCATTTTTAACTTTTTCTAATAAATCATTGATTTCAGTATCTGAAAGATTACCGTAATTTGTTTTATTAATTTTGTTAGTTGCAATTTCTTTACTTTTATCTAAACCTTCTTTAAGTAAAGCAGCTTTTTGTTCAGTTGTTGGTTGCTTATCTAATTGAGCAACTTTATCTTGAAGTTTTTTAACATCTTCTTGTTCTAACAATGCTCAATTATTAAGGTCTTCTTTGAATTTGTTTCTATAACCATCTAAGGCAACAATTGCATCATTTAAGGTTGACGTTTGAGTGTTAATTTCGCCGGTTTTTTCAGCAATTTGATCTTTGTTTAAATTACTTAAATCAGCTGTTTCGTAGCTTTTTAAGGCTTTTTTAACAGTCTTAATAGCTTCGTCAAATTTGGCTTTATTTTCAGCTGTATCGTTTATGTATTCAGAATCATTTTTCTTAGATTCAGCTTCAGTTATTTTAGCTTTAAGATCAGCTATAGCTTTATCTAAGTTCTTAGCAACTTCAATAATTTTGTTTGCTTCTTCTTGATTCGTAGAACTATCAATTTTATCTTTTAAAGCTTGTTTTTGATCAGGAGTTAAATTATCTAAATCATCAATTACGTCTTTTTTATCTTTAGCTTTACTTTCACCATTAAGAGCATCATAAGCAGAAATTAATTCACCTTTAGCATTATCAATTTCAGTTTTTGAAACATTGTCTTTAGTAATTAAATTATTTAAAGCTTGTAATTTTTCATCATAAGTTTGTTTTAAAGCAGTATCTGCTAATCTATACTTGTCAGCAACTTTATTTGCTGATTTAGCTGTTTCATAGGTCAATTGGCCATCTTTTGCTAATTTTTGAATTTGTTCTTTCACAACGTTTTTAGCTTCTAAAATGGCAGTATTTAAAGTTGTAGCAGTTTCTTGAACTGTTGAAGCTTGTGATGTTGGCAATGATTTAACTTGATTTTCAAATGCGACTTTTTGGTTTTGTGTTAAATCACTTAAACCATTAATTGCGTTAATAGCTGCTTGTTTATTTTGATTTAATTGTTCAGCTTCTTTAATTACAGCTTTAACAGCAGCGTCATATTTGTGACCTTGAGTTTCATCAAGTGATGCGCTATTAACTTTTCTTAATAATTCAGTAATTTCTTCACTTGAAAGATTTGCATAATTATTCTTATTAATTTTGTTTGACGCTTTGGTTTTACTTAAACTTAATCCTTCTTGAAGAATGCTTGATTTTTCTTCCTGTGTTGGTTGTTTCTGTAATTTATCAACTTTGTTTTGTAAAGCTGTAATTTCACTAGCGTCTAATAATTCTCAATTATTAAAGTCTTCTTTGAATTTGTTTCTATAACCATCTAAGGCACCAATTGCATCATTTAAGGTTGATGTTTGAGTGTTAATTTCACCAGCTTTTTCAGTAATTTGATCTTTGGTTAAATTACTTAAATCAACTGTTTCATAGGTGTCTAAGGCACTTTTAGCATCTTGAATTGCTTGATTAAATTTGCCTTGGTTAGCTGTTGTATCAGCTGTATATTCAATTTTATCTTTTTTATCTTCAGCTTCAGCTATTTTAGCTTTTAGATCAGCTATAGCTTTATCTAAGTTTTTAGCTGCTTCAACAATTGCATTAGCTTCATCAACTGTAGTGGCATTATCTATTTTGTCTTTTAAAGCTTTCTTTTGATCTTCGCTAAGATTACTTAAATTGTTAATTGCTTGTTTTTGTTCGTTTGATTTTAAGTGACCATCTAAAGCAGCAAAAGCACTTTCTAAGGTTGATTTAGCAGAATTAATTTGTTCCTTAGTTGCTGTAGTAGAAACTACTAATTCATATATTTTGCCCATCGCATTATCAAAATCTTGTTTTGCTTTATCGCTTGACAATCTATATTTATCAGCTGTTTTTTTAGCTGTTTTAGCTTGTTCAAATGTTAAATCAGGAGAAGCTAATTCATGAATTTCATCTACAACTACTTTTTGAGCATCTCGAATAGCATCATTAATACCTTTAGCTTCTTCTAATATGTTGTTTGCTTGATCAGATGTATTGTCTTTAACTTTTTTAACAAATACTTGTTTTTGATCTGATGTTAAGAAATTCAACTTATTAATTTCGTTAATAGCATTTTGTTTAGTATCATTTTGCGTTTTAGCGTTATCTAAGACTGCTTTTACAGCTGAATCATATTTATGATCAGCGGTTTTATCAAGTTTCGCAGAATCAACAGCTTCATTTAATTTGGTTAATTCAGCAGTTGATAAATTAGGATAATTATCAACGTTTAAATCACTTTTTGCTTTTTGTTTACTTAAACTTAAACCTTCGCCTAATATTCTTTCTTTTGTTTCTTCAGAAGGTTGTTTTTCACTAATGCCATCAACTTTTGTTTGAAGTTCTTTGATTTGAGTTTCTGTTAATAGTTCTCAGTTTTTAAGTGATTTTTTAAGTTCGTTTTTGTAACCATCTAATTTATTGATTTCAGAATCTAAAGTAGATATATCTGAATTTATTGCCACGCTTTGAGCATTTAATTCGCTTGCTCCTAAATTAGCTAAATCTTTTGTTTTATATCCATTTAATGCTGTTTTAGCATCAGCAATTGCTTGATCAAAAGTAGCTTGTTTATCTTTAGTATCTTTAGTGTAAATACCATCAGTTTTTTTGGTTTCTGCTTCAGCTATTTTAGCTTCTAAAGCAGCTATTTTTCCATCTAAGGTTTGGGTTTTATCAACAATGTCTTTTAAGTCTGTTAAATTGGCACTATTAGCCATTTGTGTTTTAATAGCATTCTTTTGTTCTTGACTTAGCTTATTTAATTTGTGAATTTCAGCATTTTGAGTATCAAGATTGGTTTGACCGTTAAGTGCATTATATGAAGCAATTAAATCAGTTTTCGCGTTATTAATGTTATTAACAGATGCATTATCAAGATTGATTTCATTTATTAAATTAGTTGATTTTTGATTGTAATCTTGTTTTTTATCATTATCAGCAAATTTATAAATTGCAGCTGTTTTGTTAGCGTTTTGAACATCTTCATAGGTTAGTGCGCTATTTTCGCTTAGTACTTTGGCTTCATCTAAAATGACTGTCTTAGCATCGGCAATTGCTTGATTTAATTGTCCGGCTTGTAATTTTATAGCATTAGCGTTCGCACTATCTTGTTGTTTGATGTTTTCGATAAATGAATTCTTTTGATTTTGAGTTAAGTTGCTTAACTTGTTGATTGCATCAATTGCATCTTTTTTAATTTTTTGCTTTTCTGTTGCAGTATTTAATACACTAGTTAAGTTTTCGTCAAAATGTTTACCTGCTGTTGTGTTAATTGATTGTAAATCAACTTGTTCTTTTAAGTCGTTTTTCTCAGTAGTTGTTAATAAGTTATAAGAATCGATTTTACCTTTTACTTCACTTTTACTTTCATTGAATGCTTCATCTAACAATTGACTTCATTGTTCATCAGTTGGTTTATTAGGGTATGTTGGAAATTCATTTTCAATTTTATCTTTGTAATTTTCAACATTAGTTAAATAAAGTCAATTGTCAATAGCTTTTTTAAGTTTATTTCTATAACCATCTAGGTTAGAAACAGCCGATTCTAATTCTTTGATTTTTGTTTCAATTTTAGCTTTAGATTCACTAGAAAAATTAGCTTCGTTCTCTTTGGTTATGCGAGTATTTTTTAAGCCTGTTAAGAAATCTTCAGCAGCTTTAATAGCGGCATCAAAGTTTTTTTGTCTTTCTTCTGTATCTTCTGAATAAAGTTCATCGCTTTTTGCACGTTTTGTTTCAGCAATTTTATCCACTAATTTTTGATATGCATTATTTAATGATATTGTGATATTTGTATATGCGTTGGCATCATTGAAGTTTTGAGAATTTACAATTAATGTTTTGTAGTCATTCTTTTGTGCTTCTGATAAATTAGTTTGACTATCAACTGTTTTAAAGAATTTTTGTTTGTTAGCTTCACCATTTAATTCATTATATGTATTAGTTAAGTTTTGAATGATTGTATTAATTGTTGCTAAATCTTTGTTTTCACCTGATGTTTTATTTAAAAGGTTTTGAGCTTTTAATAAAGCATCGTTATAGTTTTTATTTTTATCAGTATCAGCTAAGGTATAGTTAATAGCTGTTTTCGCACTATTATCCTGATCATCTGTAATGTTTTGATTATTAGTTAACACTTTAAGTTGTTCTAACACTTTGTCATGTAATTCACTCATAGCATCATCTAATTCGCTTGCATCATTAAATAATAATTGCGCATCATCAAAAACAGTCTTTTCACGCATCTTGTTAATGATATCTTCTGCTTGATTATTATTTAGATTAGTATAAGTTGTTTTAACTGTATTAGAAAGATCATGAATTTTTACTTTTGTTGCTAATTCGTCTAAACTTTGAATAGTTTGAGTTGATTCATTAGTTTTGTTTCTAAATTCTGTTTTTTCTTTTCCATTTAAGTTCTTGCTATCATTAATTAATTGTAATACTTCGCGTCTTTTCTTTTCAAGTTTGGTTAAGAAACCATTAACTGTAAGACTATTTTGTTCAGTTGATCGAACATCTTTTAAGCCTTTAACAGTTGATGTAAGAGCATAATTAATTGTTAAAGTACCATTATCATCATTTTTAGTAATGTCAATAATTTTTACTTTTGCATTTTGATTATTTATATCAGCAAAAGTTATTTCATCATCTTCAACTTCTGAAGGCAATCTATTTGCTTGGTTATTGATTGAATTATTTGTAACGGTTAAAGTATTCTTTTTAATGTTAGTAACTACATCATTTAATCTATCTACTTCAGTTTTGAAATTATTTACTGTTGCCTTTCTTTGGCTAGTTTCAAGACCATTAATTCTTTTTGATCTGATTACATAATCAAATGTTAATGTTCCTGTTTTATCATTAACTACAAATGATTTGTCTTTAAGAACAATTTCTTCAGTTTGGTCATTAATATCATTTACATTAATATATTGAGCAAAATTTTCTTTAGTAATTTCACGAGCTAATACTGATTTAGGTGTTTTAAGAGCAAATGTGACACTTAAAGCATGAATTCTCTGTTTTTCTTGAGCCCTATCAGCAGCAAAGCCTGTTATTCAATTAGAAGTAGTTACGTCACTTTGAATAGTAGTGCTATATAATTTCTTGGTTGACTTAACAACATAAGTTAATTTAGCACTACCGCTATCAGTTAATTGTTCAGTTTGTGCAATAGATTTAATTTCAACAGTCGCGTCAGTTAATGATTCTACTAAATAGAATTTGCCTAATTGCGCATCTTTAACTAAAGTATTAGATTTAGTTTGACTATTTGCTTGATCATAACCAAATTTATTTTCAGTTGTTGCTAAAGATTTAGCAATAGCATTGATTCTATCTTGTTCTTTGGCTAATTCTAAAGTTTTAGTAAAATCACTGTCATTTTTATACACTACATTTAATTTATTTGTAGCTGAATTTGTATCAATTAATTTGTCGATTTCGCCTTCAAAACTTTGTTTTTGGGCATCTGATAAGTTTTGTAAATCATTAATTTTAGTTTTTACAACATTAGCAGATTCTTTGTAAACGGTATTAGAAATTTGTAATAAATAATTATTGATATCATTTTGATATGGTTTAAGCAACACAAACTCTTGATTTGAGTTAGTAGCAAAATTATGACGATTGCCAAATTGGTTTCCACCAACTTTTATTTTGCTTATTTTTCCAAATCAGTCTTTTAAATTGGTATCTTCGTTAGCAACATCATAATATTTTTTAGTATCGATGTAGTTATATTGTTTAAATTCTTCAGCTAATTTACCACCGTTACCAAAAATATTGTCTAATGAAGAAACTAAGTTTTTAAATCCTATTAAATAATTTTGTTTTAAATTAGCATTCAATAAATTAGTTTCTGAAGCAAATACATTATTTGCCTTATTATTTTCTTGATCTGAACCAATTAATTGATCCATCAATTTAGTTCAAGCAGGTTCATTTACATTAACAAATTGTTCTCTAGCATTTTGTCCGTTTCAAACAAAAGAATCATTTGTTGGATTTTTATCGGTTAATGAGTTACCACCTGTAAATAAATCAGTAATTTTAATTGTGTTTAGTTCTTGATTAAATGTTTTAGTTTTTGTGTAAATATCATTAGCTAAAATTACAGCTTTTTCAAGTTTTTGAACTTCACCTAAGTAATCATATTTTCAATTGTTTCTTCAAGCATTTGCTAATGTTGTACTTGATTGGCCTTGATCGTCTTTAACTTGAATATTCACAAAATTATTTAATGCTTTTGTTTTAATATTTTTAATAAAAGTCTTTATTTGTTGTTTGTTGTATTCTGAATTAGCAATAACTGCGTAGTTGTTAATTTTGTCTTCTAAAGCTTTTAAGTTTTCTAAACCATTTGGAGCGCCTAAGTTTACTCTATTTCAATTTGCTAGTGTTAATTCAAGGCTTCTATAGTTAACAGTTGTTGGAGCATTTGATCTATCAAATAATTTTTCACTTCGATTAAAATCATCGCTCTTGTAAGTAGCATATTGTCAATAAGAAAATTTGCTAGAATCAATATTATTTTTGTAATCAGAAGTTGAAAATAAATAATCTAACTTTTTAGTTCCTTCATAACCATCAACAGTTAATTCATCATCACTTGAAGCATAATTAACTGTTTCGAAGAACTTTTCTTCAATTTGTTTTTGTAAGTCATTATATGTCTTAACATAAGCAATTCATTCATTAAGATTTCTCTTACCTGTTCCACCTGGCAAATTATAATCTTGATCTACTTGCTTTTCTAGTTCTGTCGTTAAATGCGATTTTTGAAGACTCGTTAGTCATTTAGCTTTTTCAATTTCAATTTTTACTTTTCTATAGTCTGAATAATCTCAAGTAACACTTCTTTCCATGTAACCAGAAGTTGTTGAAGGAACAAATTCCGGACTGAAAACTGCTTTTCAATTTTTCTTATCTTCAGGATTGTCTAATGTCACTTCAAGAGAAATATTACGATTTGATCAACCAGAACCAGTCAAAATTGCGCTGTTTTTAGTATTAAATGATCTTTTTGAAGCTAATGGTGTATCAGCTTTGAATAAATTTGATCTGTCAATAACTACTTGACCAGCATCTTTGTTATCTGTTCTAAACAATTTGAAAGTTGATTGAGGAATTATGTCAGCGTCTTGAACATATTCATTATTAGCCATACTTTCTCTTGTAATGTATTTAAGATTAGTACTTTGCGTTCTTTGACTATGTCTAATTAAACCACTTGCTCAGAATTTATCCCCTCATCATCCTTTTTCTCTAATAGTTGTACCTAAACCTAAAAATGATTGTCCACCACTATTAAAATCACTTGAAACAGTTCCGTCAAAATAAATATTAGGTTTAAGTTCAAATTCAACTTCTAAGAAATATTTTAAATATTCTCCACCTTTGTCTGTGAACATAAATAATGCAGCTCCACCATCATTGGTAATTGGACCTCATCCACTATTATTTGCTGAACCTTGAGTCGCGTTTGAACCTTGACTGTTTTTATCGTATCAGGTAACTGAACCTTCTCAATCTAAAAATTTATGTCCAATACCGTATTCACTTTTGTTTGCATATCTGTTATGAACTAAAGGGAGGTTAAATGAATTGTTTTTTCTATCGTATTGTGAAAGAAAGCTATTTGGGATTTGTTGATAATTTTGTACATAGTGAGATTCTCTTAATGTGGGTCTATCTGTTGGTAGTGACTTACTTGAACTTCGATATGTACCAGACATGTATGGGTTAATATTCGCATTGTCTGTAACATACGTTTCGTGAATATTTCTACTTACTCTATCGTAAATTACGTCTGGGTTATCTATGCTTCTTAAACTGATTGTAACAGTACCAGTTAGAACCATATCTCTAGAAAAGTAAATTGCTGATGAAAAATAATTACCATTTTTAGACTCGTTTCATTGATTGAATCTGGCAATGAATCTTTTTGAAGTTTTATTTGATTGAACATCAGCGCGTTTTCATCATGAGTTCACATCAGAACTATTGTTTGAATCTTTTACACTTCAACCAAAAGGTAATGCTGTCATGTCGCCACGGTCATCAAGCTCATATAAAGCAACATCGCTATCAAGACTATTTAAATCAGTATTTGTTCCAGGATATTTATTACCATCTCAGTCTGATTTCAATGACATACGATATTTACTTGTTCAGAAATTGTTGTCATTATATTTGTTATCATCTATATAATCATTAATCTGTTGAAAAGCAGGCTCGTTAGAAATATCTAGTGATGTGTTTCCAGAAATTGGTAAAAGTGCCAAAGCAGAAGTTACTGGCAAACCTAAACCAAGAGCCAATTTCATAAGTTTTTTCTTGCTATTCATAAAAAATACTCCTTAAAATTAGATTTTTCATTAGTATTTAAAACAAAAAGTAATTTCTAAATTACCATTAGACATTAAATATTTAGTTTAATTATTAAAATTTTTATTATTTTACATTAAAAAAAAAAAAAAAACTAGCATAAGAAAAGTAGACAGAAAAATAAAAAACCTGAGTTTCCAAGTTAAAAGAGGCTAAAAAACGAAAACACCTATAAATAAGGCG